>CAJXMS010000259.1 GCA_913056475.1 uncultured Bacteroidota bacterium | reverse complement strand
ACCGCCGGAAGTAAGAAGACCTAAGGTTTCAATCTTTTTCGCTGGCATAGCAGGTGGTTAATGAGAGAGAGCCGCCTCGCTCCCAGCCGGCCCGTAAGCCTGGCGCCGGTTAAGGCCTTCGGCCAAATGTGAGGCGCCCCGAAATTAGCCATGATTTTCGGAAAGCAAACTTAGTGTAAAAAATACACCAATGCCATAAGGTGTAAATTTTACATTTTTGTGGCCCAAATGTAACCTTAAACCCTCAAAAGAGGGGAAGACACAGCGCTAGCGCGCGGGGCGGCTACGCCCTGGCGGTTGAAAAGCGCCTTTGGTCTTTCGCAATATCCTTTTTTTATGCAAAATCCTAATGTATCGGTAGACTGTGTGGTTTTTGGTTTTGATAAAGAAAAGCTTAACCTCCTGCTGATTGAGCAAAAGCTGGCCGATAAGCGCAAGGTCCAATACGCCTTACCCGGGGACCTTATCCTGGAAGAAGAAGGCCTGGACCAGGCGGCCAGCCGGGTGCTTAAAGAAATCAGCGGCCTTTCTGGGATCTACCTCAAGCAGTTTGAAGCCTTTGGCGACCCCCATCGTGTAAAGGATATCAAGGACCTCGAGTTTTTGCAGAGCTATCGCGAAAATCCCCAGGCCCGGGTCATTACCATCGGCTATCTGGCCTTGGTCAAAATGGAAGATTTTGCCCCAGAGGCTTCTTCCTTTGCGGAAAAGGTCTTTTGGCAAGACATCGAAGAGCTCCCTTCGCTGGCTTTTGACCATGACCACATCGTGGAATGTGCCCTGGAAAAACTGCGGCACGATTTTATTCGCGAAAAAACGGGCTTCGAGCTGCTGCCCGAGCGCTTTACCCTGGGGCAGGTGCAGCGGCTTTACGAAACCATCCTGGGCAAAAAACTCGATAAGCGTAACTTTCGCAAAAAGATACTCAAAGAAGAATTGGTGACCGCTACCAACCAAAAGCAAAAAGGCGTACTCCATAAACCCGCCCGCCTTTACGAGCTTTCAGACCTGAAAAATGGCCATAATCCTTAAACAGAAAAAGGGCCCTGGAAACGGGGCGAAAATGCCGGTACGCTTTTATAGTGTTGAAAAT
Organism: uncultured Bacteroidota bacterium; assembly: GCA_913056475.1. GTDB lineage: Bacteria > Bacteroidota > Bacteroidia > Flavobacteriales > Schleiferiaceae > CAJXMS01. The sequence continues at coordinate 2,215 of CAJXMS010000259.1, read as the reverse complement.
CAATGATCAGGCGAAGAAGCGTAGGGCACATTTGGCCGATAGGCCTAAAATTCGAAAGGTGTAAAAGTTACACTTACTAAAATTTAGCTACTTTTGACCAATCCTTATTTAACCGAACTTTAACTATCATGGTAAAACATCTACAAAGTCTATTACTGACCACCTTTTTGGGGCTGGTGAGTACTACGGTGGCTTTTGGCCAGAGCGTGCGTGGCAAAGTAACCGATGCAGAGGGCTTGCCGCTGCCCGGGGCTTCCGTGGTGGTAGCCCAGCAAGAAGGGGTGGGCACGGCTACTGATGGCCAGGGCAACTACCGCATCACCGGCCTGGAACCGGGCCGCTACACCCTGCGATTTAGCTTTATGGGCTACCAGGCATCCAACCGCAAGGTAAACCTCGAGCAAGGGGAAAGTAAGGAGCTCAATGTGCAGCTTAAAGAAGACCAGAGCCAGCTCGATGAGGTGGTGATTGTGGGCTACGGCGTGCAGCGAAAGCGCGACATGACCGCTAATATAGCCCAGCTGGAAGGCAAAGAGGTGCGGGATATGCCGGCCCCCAGCTTTGAAGCGGCTATGCAGGGAAAAATAGCCGGGGTGCAGATCTCTACCAGCGGCGGTATGGCGGGCAGTGGCTCGGTGGTACGCGTCCGGGGCATTGCCTCCATCGGAGCCGGGGGCGATCCCCTCTACATTGTGGATGGGGTGCAGCTTAATCAGGATTATTTTGCGGGCCGCAGCTTTGGCCGGGCTTCCAGCGGGGGTATGAACCAAAACCCCCTGGCCTTTCTCAATCCGGACGATATCAAGTCGGTAAAAGTGCTCAAAGATGCGGCGGCCACCGCCATTTATGGCTCCCGCGGCTCCAATGGGGTAGTGCTGATCACTACCAAGCGGGGCAGCACCAAAAAGCCTACTTTTAATTTTACCACCACCCAGGCCATTAGCCAGCCGGTAGCCCGGCCCCGCATGCTGAACGCTGATCAGTGGCTGGCCCTTTACGAGGAGGCCTGGATAAACGACGGCAATACCGGCACCCCCACGGGCCTCCCGGCTCAAATGACCTGGGAAGAGGCCCAGCAGCACAATACGAATTGGCTAGACCGCACCCTGCGCACCGGTCACAAACAGTTTTACGACTTTAGCGTAAGCCAGCGGCTCAAAGATTTTAATTACTACGGCGGAATCTCCTACGATGCCAATCAGAGCTACCTCCAGGGAGATGAGTACCAGCGCCTGAGTGGTAGGTTTAACGCCGACTGGGACATTACCGAAGAGCTGAAGCTTAGTGCCAGTACCAATGCCACCCGGGCTGTGTACGAACGGGTGGGCAATGCCTGGGCCGGCGGGCTGGGCTCTGCCATGAGTACGGCGCTGCCCATTTACCCCGTTCGCTATGAAAAGAATGTGTATGAACCGGATCCCGATAATCCGGGCGATAGTGTGCTGGCCCACCAGGAAGGGGATTACTGGATGGAAGCCGGCGCCAATAACAACCCCGAAGCCTTGCGCGAATTGAAGCGCTGGCGCAATACGGAACTCCGGTTTGTGAACAACCTGGAGCTGCAGTTTACCCCTACGGAAGACCTTAGTTTTAAAGTGAGTGGTAGCTGGGACCACTCCAGCTTCCGGGAAGATGTTTATGAGCCTGCTGACTTACCCTTCATCGGCAATAATGAAGTGCTGGGCCAGGGCCTGGCCAAGCGCTATCCGCGGGTAAGCAACTCCTATAATTTTCACGCTACCGGTTCTTACAACTGGCAGCCCGCGGAGGACCATAGCTTCACCTTCATGCTGGGAACCGAATACGTGTCGCGGCGAAGCGAGGTATTTCGCAACGTGCGCTACGATGCGGATAGCAATATTATCGTCAATAATGAGGTCTTTGACGCCGAAGGGCCCTTCTTTGAAAATGAGCAAATGCGCGATAGCGTCCAGTTTGATTCCGTTCAACTGGAAAGCCAAATCCGCTTTGCCAGCCTTTTCGGGCGGGTCAACTACGGCTTTAAGGACCGCTACCTGGCTCAACTCGTCCTCCGTACCGACGGGAGCTCCGCCTTCGGGCCCAATAACCGCTACGGCTTTTTTCCCTCTCTGGGCCTGGGCTGGATCATGTCCGATGAAAGCTGGCTGAAATACAACCCGGTGATCAATTACCTCAAACTGCGGGGTAGCATTGGGCTGGTGGGTAATGCCAACATCGGCCAAAATGAATTCCT
>CAJXMS010000258.1 GCA_913056475.1 uncultured Bacteroidota bacterium | reverse complement strand
CCAAGAGGGGTGGCCACGGCCAGCGCCGCCCGCAGATCCAGGGTATCCGCGGGAGGCTCGGGCTGAGCCCGGGCGATAGGGGAAGCCAGGGCAAGCGCCCCCAAAAGGCCGCCTACTACCGCCGTTTTCATCAGCGCTGGATCAGAATAGGCTGGCGGAGCCTTTGGCCGGCTTGGTTCACCCCTTCTGCCCAGTAAAGGCCGGCGGGAAGTTGCTCAATGGAAAGCGGCATAGAACGGCCTGTTTTGACCACTTGCCCCGCGGCGTTAATCAGTTTTACCGTTTTAAGAGGCGCCCGGCTATGCAGTTGCTGAGAAGCTGGTACGGGGTAGAAACTACCGGCGGTACGATGGGGTAAGTCGCCCATGCGGAGGTCACTTTTGGCACTGGCCGGGATACCGGGACGAGGCTCGGGCATTGCCTGCCAGGCGGTGTCCGTAAAGGTAAAGCCTTGCCATTGGCCTGCTTTTAAATAGCGGCTGGACCGGGGTTGCCAATTGCCGGGGTTGCGGGCCTGCCAGCTTAGCCAGGTTTGGCCACTTCCGGCGCTGGCGCTCAGGCCCTGGTAAGTGGCCTGGGTGAGCCTTCCTCCGCTGTAGCTTAGCGCCAGGCCGCTCAGCGCGCTTTCGAGGGCATTTAAAGCAGTACTTACCGCCACGGAATCGCTAAAGCGGTAACCCCAGCCGTAAGACACCGTGTCGCTACCGTTCTTAAAGTCAAGTACCACCAGGGCGCTATCCGGGCCGCTGCCCAGCCAGGTACTTATATCGCTGGCTTGATAAGCCCTGGGGTTGATGGCGGCCCGTGGCGTATCGGGCGGCAGAGCGGGGTTAAAATCGGTGTAGCTTAGCCCCCACAAACCGCCCGGCAGCAGGGTGTCGGCCAGCCCCATGTTGCTGGAGAGGCTATCGAATTGAAGGGCATCCCAGGTGGCCCAAAAGTTGGGGAGCCCCCCTTCCCCCAGGTGGCGATGATAGGCCACATCCTGCAAGAAGATACCAAAAGAGGCCGTATCGTAAGAAAAGGCCAGATTGGGGTCCAGGCTGTCCACAGCTTCCAGCAGGTCAAGGCCGGTTTTGGGGGCCTGGTAGGCATAGCCCCAAATGCTGCTGGCATCAAAGGTGCTGTCTTTAAAGTCTACCAAAAGGTAGGTGGTATCCGGACCCTGACCTGCGAAAAAAGTGGTCCGGGAAGGGATGGATTGGGCGGTCAGCAGGCTACTGGTGACCAGCAGGAGAAAGAGTAGGAAGTTTTTGTAAAGCATAATTACTTTGTTTTAAGGGGTTATTACAAAAAACTTCCAGGAAAGAAAATACGCAGAATCAAGTGCGCGGCGCGCTCGCGAACGGGATGCTACGCTTGCCTTTATCCTGAAAGCAAACATAAAGTGTCCCGGCAGGTCTTCTGGCTCGTCTCATTTTTAGCACCTTCCCATCTCGCTAGGCGCGAGACAGTGGTTTTAAAGAGGCTAAAAACTGCTACTAAGACTCACAGCTTCAGGAAAAGCTCAGGATTTTCACCTGATTCCCTTTTAATTTTTCGGTGGGCAGGGCCCACGAAAAAACCAAAGACGAGGCAAAGCTATCGGTTTTGCTTATGCTAACCATGGCTCCTGGTACTTAATATGGTCAATTAAATTAAGAAGGGGTACTTACTACTTGAATTTCAGTAGCTAAATTGCCTAAACGCGTTATGGGGAGAAAGCATCCGGCGGGCGCTAACTCCTTTGGCCGGGAGGCCTAAAACTACTCGGCGTAGTGCTCCTCCTCCTCGTCTTGAGAAGATATTTGCTGGTTTTCCGGTTGGTAGCCGAAGAGCTTTTTCTCGCGGATAATGTTGTCTACGTAAGCCGGTAAATCAGCTTCCCAATGGCCTTCTCCGTGGCGGATTTTGCGGAGGACTTCCCGCGAGAAGATGTGGAGGATATCGGGGTCGTAGGTTTCGATGTCTTTGATGCGGCGGTTGAATACCAGGTAGTCGAAGAGGGGCTTGAGCCGGGGGTGTATTTTGAGTTTTTTGGAGGTGAGTATTTCCTCCTGATCAGAAGGCTTGTAGGGGTAGATGTAAAGTTTGAGATCAGTGGAATAGAGGATGCCAAAGGCTTCGAGGATGCCGCCTTTTAGGTCGCGGTAGTAGCGGTCGTCAAAGAGGTCGCGCAGATTGGTTACCCCCATGATGAGGCCCAGGCGCTCGGCGGTGTAGCGGGTGAAGTATTCTACGAGCTTGTAGTATTGCTGGTAGTTGGATATCAGGACGGTTTGTCCCAGGGAGCAGAGTATTTCGGCCCGGTCCAGGAAGTCTTGCTCGTCGATGGAGCCCTCGGCCTTTAGGTTATTGAGGGTAATCTCGAAGAGGACCACCATTTTTTCGCGGTCTACCTTGCGCTCGTTTATGAAGTAGTCGATGCCTTTTTTGAGCATATCGATATTGACCTTGGTGACGGGGCGGAAACTGCCGCGCATGGCCAGCACGTTTTTCTTGTAGAGGAGGGCGGCGGGGAGGATGTTATTGCCCTCGGGGCCGAAGATGACGGCCTCGGTCATGCCATGCTTGAGGAGCTTAAGGGACATGAGGCGATTGTCCACTCCGGCAAAATCGGGCCCCTCGAAATGGATCATATCGATTTCTATCTTGTACTTGGCAATGTTGTCATAGAGGCTCTTGAGAAGTTCTTCGGGGTTATTGCGGATATGAAAGGCGCCGTAAACGAGGTTTACCCCCATAACGCCGATGGTTTCCTGCTGAAGGGAGGCTTCTTCTTCCTTCATGCGCACGTGAAAGATCACGTCATTGGGTTCCCTTCCGGGGGTCAGTTGAAAGCGGAGGCCCATCCAGCCGTGGCCTTTAAACTTGCGGGTAAAATTGATGGTGGCTACGGTATTGGCGTAGGTAAAGAAACACTTATCGGGGTGTTGGTCTCGCTGGAGCCGTTCTTTAATGAGTTTGTACTCATGATGAAGCATTTTCCGCAAGCGGGGCTCGGTTACGTAGCGGCCGTCTTTTTCGGTGCCATAGATCGCATCGGAAAAGTCTTTGTCGTAGGCGCTCATGGTTTTGGCCACGGTACCGGAGGCTCCACCGGAACGGAAGAAGTGGCGCACCACTTCCTGGCCGGCTCCTATTTCGGCAAAGGTGCCGTAAATATTTTCGTTAAGGTTGATTTTGAGGGCCTTTTGTGCGCTGGTGAGAATCATCCGTTCCATGGGCGAGGGGGTCCTTAGGGTTTGCACAAAAATAGGCAGATTCAGGGGGTTGACCGGGATTTTCTTTTGATTTTTAAGGCATCTTTGCCGCCATGGCATGGAATATT
>CAJXMS010000257.1 GCA_913056475.1 uncultured Bacteroidota bacterium | reverse complement strand
GTAATGGGCGGGCGCAAAAGATTGAAGGCCTCCAAAGTTTTTAATCGAATAAGGGCGTACTTCTACCTTGAATGGCGCCTGCCCCAGGGCAGTACAGGCGCTAAGCAGAAAAGCAAAGAGGTTTAAATAGCGCATATCGTTTTTCTTAAGTGAGGCCAAACGTAGAACTGCACGCCGCGCCAAAAGGTGAGCTGAATCACGCCGCGCTTAGCCCATCCCTTTGTACCCCTTTGCAGCCCGGGCTTCTTCCGCCAGCCCGGACTACTCTTTCCTAGGTCTTAATCCTCAGATGACTTAAGAAGATAACATACGTGCTGGTCTATCGGCAAGTCCAGTTGTTCCTCCTGCAGCTTCTCCCGGGGCTGCCAAAAGAGCACCATATCGCCCGGCGCCGGCAGCGCTGCCTCATAAGGGGTTGCCACCACAGGGATGGCTTCCGGCTGGGCGCAGCTTACCCGGTAATACAAGCTGATCACCTGCATTCGTGCATGGAAAGAGGAGGGCACAAAGAAATCGGTGGTATAAAAGTGCGCCCCTGCTTGCACCTTTACCCCCGCCTCTTCCTTAAATTCCCGCACCACCGTTTCCCGGGGGCCTTCCCCCCATTCCAGCCCCCCACCGGGAAACTTCACATAAAGCGCCCCTTTGATATTTTCTCGCGAAAGCAAAATAGCCCCGTTCCATTCCAAAAGGCCGTACACCCGTACCGTTATTTTTTCATCCATAGCTTTTTTTATGCGCAGCTTTACCATCTTTTTTCTTCTCCCCTTAAACCGTTACCCATCTACACCCTTTCAGCCCCGCCTCATTCGTAGCGTAGGGCCTCAATAGGGTCGAGCCGGCTGGCCCGGTATGCCGGATAAAAGCCCGACAGCAGGCCCACCACCAGACAAAGCAATACGGCCAAACCCATCCAGTTCCAGGGAATAATGAAGCTGCCCCCGATCAGCGCAGAGGTTCCGTTGCCAATGGCTATACCCAGAATAATACCCCCGGCACCGCCCAGCAGGCATATTACCACCGCCTCCGTCAAAAACTGACTGCGGATAAGACCTGCCCCCGCGCCGATGGCTTTACGAATACCGATTTCGCGGGTTCTTTCGGTAACCGATACCAGCATGATGTTCATCAGAGCGATGGCCGCCCCCAGCAGGGTTACCACCGCAATGATCATGGCGGCCAGGCTCACCGAGCTAAGGTTTTCAATAAGGGTTTGGCTCAGATTGTCGCTTTTGATCACGTGAAAGTTACTCTCTTTTCGGGGCGGCAGCTTGCGGACGGCGCGCATGGCCGCCTTGGCTTCTCCTACCGCCATAGGCAAATCCTGGCTAGAGGTGCTCATCACATTGATGGCATAGCTACCCCCGGCGCTGTAATTCTGACGGGCGGTGCTGATAGGGATCCAGATGGTATTGTCCCCTCCGCGGCCAAAGGAATTGCCCTTAGACTGCAGCACGCCTATCACGCGGTAGCGCTTGCCGCCTACGGAAACCACCTCCCCCAGGGGCTCGTCCCGGCCGAAAAGGTCCACCGCGACATCCGCCCCGATCACCGCCACGGGGGCTGCCCCTTGCACTTCCCGACGATTGATATTGCGCCCCTGGGCCATCTCATAGCCGGCCGTCTTCAAGTAGTTATCATCCACCCCCATGAGGTCCACGTTGGGATTGGTGCTGCGGTTCTGGTACTGCAGTTTGGCCTGGCCGCTGAGCTGATTGGATAGGCTGGGCACCGCTTGAGGCACTTGGCGCATTTTTTCGGCAAAGGCAGAAGCCTCGTAAAAACTGATTTCCGGATAATTTTTGGGTTCTTTCCCATCCCGTCCTATCCGCACGTTGGGCGCCCGGTTTTGCACCGTAAAGGTATTGGCCCCCAGCAGGGCAAAATTCCCCGTGAGCTCGGTCTTAATGGCATCTATAGCGGTAAGAATACCTACCAGCGCCATAATACCGATGGCGATGATAGCGCTCGTAAGAACGGTTCGCAAAGTTTGCCCCCGAATGCTGTGCAGCGCCAGGCGCACATTTTCCAAAAACTGCTTCCTAAACATGGCGTCGAAGGTAGCAAAAACCGGGCTGCTGCGCCTCACGGGAGCGCGCCTTTCCGGGTATGGGTAAGGCCTGCCGGCCAAATGTGATACGTTTGGCCGGCAGGCCCAAAAATCCCCATGGTTAAGTGTTTCTATTGTAAAAAAATAAGCTTAATTTTGCAGCCCTTTTTGTGGAATATCAAGGAGCAAATAGGGGATTGATAAACAATTCATTGTAAATAAGCTTCCGCAGGAATTTCCTGAAATCCTTGTCCCCTGTGGAATACAAACAATTGCTGAATGTCAGAGCAAGAAGAAAAAAAAGCGCCGGAAGGTGCCGCTGACACTTCTCAAAACGAAGTAAAAGAGGAAGTCCAAAAGACCGAATCTCAAGCCGAAAAGGCAGAAGCCGGAACGCAGCCCGGCGAGCAAGCCGCTCCTCAATCGGAAACGGACGAAAGCCCAGCGCAAGAGCAATCCGCTGCCGAAACCGATCAGGCCGATGAAAACCAACCCTTTGACTGGGATGAGTTTGAATATGGCATAGCTAAGCGCAGCCAGGCCGAGCGGGAAGAACTTACCCAACTCTACGAGAACACCATCACCACCATAGACGAGCACGAAGTGCTGGAAGGAGAGGTGATCAACATGACCGACCGGGAGGCCATTGTAGACATTGGCTACAAATCCGAAGGAGTGATCTCTCTCAATGAATTTCGCTACAATCCTGACCTCCAGGTGGGCGATAAAGTAGAGGTACTGGTAGACAAACACGAAGACAAAGACGGCCAGCTGGTGCTCTCCCACCGCAAAGCTCGCGCCATCAAAGCCTGGGACCGCGTAAACGAGGCCTACGACAACGAAGAAGTAGTGAAAGGCTACGTGAAATGCCGGACCAAAGGCGGTATGATCGTAGACGTGTTTGGCATCGAGGCCTTCCTACCCGGCTCGCAAATCGATGTGAAACCCATCCGGGACTACGACGCGTACGTGGACAAGAACATGGAGTTCAAGATCGTCAAGATCAACCACGAGTTTAAAAACGTAGTGGTCTCCCACAAAGCCCTTATCGAGGCCGACCTGGAAGAACAGAAGCGGGAAATCATTTCCAAACTGGAAAAAGGCCAGGTTCTGGAAGGTACAGTCAAAAATATCACCTCATATGGTGTGTGTATCGACCTTGGTGGCGTAGACGGATTGATTCACATCACCGACTTGTCATGGGGCCGCATAAACCATCCTGAAGAAGTTGTAGAACTCGACCAGAAAATTAAAGTGGTTATTCTCGACTTCGACGAAAACAAGAAACGTATTGCCTTA
>CAJXMS010000256.1 GCA_913056475.1 uncultured Bacteroidota bacterium | reverse complement strand
GCGCTTATAGCCGCCCGCCAGGACAAAAAATCGGTGGGCCAGCAAGACTTCCTCGACGCGGTAGACCGAATCATCGCCGGCCTGGAGAAGAAGAGTAAAATCATTTCTGATAAAGAGAAAAAGGTGATTGCCCACCACGAAGCCGGCCACGCCACCATCAGCTGGATATTGGAACATGCTTCGCCCCTGGTAAAAGTGACCATCGTACCACGGGGGCGTTCCCTGGGGGCCGCCTGGTATTTGCCGGAAGAACGGCAACTTACCAATACCGAACAAATCCTGGATGAAATGTGCGCCGCGCTGGGCGGCCGGGCGGCCGAAGAGCTGGTCTTTGGTAAAATTTCTACCGGCGCCCTGAGCGATCTGGAAAAAGTAACCAAGCAAGCACGCGCCATGGTTACCATCTACGGGCTTAACAGCCGTATGGGTAATATCACCTACTACGACAGCCAGAATGGCAATGAATTTGGCTTTACCAAGCCCTACAGTGAGCATACCGCCCGCATCATTGATGAGGAAATTTCTAAGATCATCGAAGAGCAGTATGTCCGGGCTAAAGAGATATTAACAGCCAATCGGGCAAAACTGGAAGAGCTGGCCAGCCAACTTTTGGAGAAAGAAGTTATCTTTAAGCAAAATTTGGAAGAGATTTTTGGCGTGCAGCCTTGGCAGCAATCCGCCCAAGAAACGGGAGAAAATGGCCAAAGCGCTCCCCAAAAAGACGGCAGCCCGAAATCAGACGTAGACGCTGATGAAGAAAAGGCGCCCGAAGGCTCTTCGCAGGAATAAGTGGCTGCGTGCCCTCTAAACCGATGGAATGGCAGAAGCTTCCAAAAAACGTACGGTATTCCATAAGCTTGCCAGCATCCTTACCGGCAAACCGGAAGAGGAGGAAGAAAAAGCCGTGCCGAAGAAGCGGCTCGCGCAAGACCAAGGCGCACACGCCCCAGCCGCCCAGGATCCACTCGACCTGGCCTTTGTCAAAAACTTTGTGAGTTCCGGCGGTAAATTCCTTTATTGTGAAAACAAAGACGAGCTGCGGGATTATCTCGATAAAATTCGCAGTGAAACAGATGTGACCTCCGTATTTTGCCGCAATCCCGAACTTAGTGAACAACTATCCGGAGCCCGCTACGACGTGCTTACCGAAGGGGCCGCGCTGGCCGATGCCTTCGCCTGCCGCTCGGAGTACCTCGTGGCCTTCAACGGGGGCATTATGATCACCGAACACCAGACCAGAGGCCACAAGCTGGACCAGCTGCCGCATACTTTTCTCACCTTTGCCTACACCAGCCAAATCACCGAAAATCTCCGCTCCGCCCTCTCCGGCATAAGGCGGCGTTACCACGGTAATTTGCCCGGTCAAATCACCACCATCAAAGGACCGCAAAAGGTGAAAGATATGCAGGACAGCCAGCCCGGGCAGGTATGTAATAAGGATATTTACTTACTCCTGCTCGAAGACCAAGTCTAAAATGCTCAATTTATTCATTCGATCGCTCAGTGGTGCGGTGTACGTCTTTGTGGTAATGGCGGCCGTTTTTAACCCGCCCTACGGGCCCCTATTCCTGGCTTGCTTTCTGGGAGCCGCCGCGATTATCGAGTGGATGCAGATCATTGACTATCGTCAAATGACCCAGCCTACCGGCCTTATGGTAGGTATATTTTTCCTGGGCCTTTACCGCAATAGTCCCCTCCAGATAGCAGAAGCGGACGCGCCGGGCATGAGCGAGTTAATGATCGCCGTATTGCTGATAAGCCTGGCGGCTACCCAGGTTTTTAGCAAGAAAAAAGCGGTGCCGCGCTATCTTTTTCACAGCATCTTTGGCCTGGTATACATTGGGGTTCCCCTGTGCCTAATGTTACAAATGGGTTCCGCCGGCACCTGGTCGGGCTCCTGGCTTTTGGCCAGTGTGTTCATTCTTATTTGGATAGCGGATACCTTCGCTTTTTTGGTGGGTAAGTATCTGGGCAAGAGAAAGTTGTTTCCCAGTGTTTCGCCCGGTAAAACCTGGGAAGGCTTTTACGGAGCTATTGCCGCCACCCTGCTGGGCGCGGGCGTTATGAGCTATTTCCTGCCCTTTATGCCCGTGTGGGCCTGGCTGGGTTTGGGGCTTATCGTGGTGCTGTTTGGAACCGTGGGCGATCTTTTTGAGTCGGCGCTCAAGCGCGCTTACGATTTAAAAGATAGCGGTAAATTTATGCCGGGCCACGGAGGGGTTCTCGACCGGATCGACAGCTTTCTATTTGCCTTGCCCATGGCCTATTTTTATCTCAAAGCCATTGAAAAATACATTGCATGATCCGCATCCACCCCGAAGGCAAGACTATTCTTTTTAAGCTCCTGCTTACCCTGGCCGCTTTAAACTTGCTTTTCCGCTGGGGGGTAGAGCTGCGCTGGCTGGAAAATGGCTTTTTACTTCTCAGTATTGCCATTTATCTCCTGGTGCTGCAGTTTTTCCGCAATCCCCGCCGGGAAGGCCCCACAGATCATCAACAGGTCATTGCCCCCGCCGACGGGAAAATCGTGGCCATAGAGGAAATAGAGGAGCCGGAATATTTTAAGCAACGGATGATGCAGATCAGCATCTTCATGTCTCCCCTTAATGTACACGTCAACCGCTACCCTACTTCGGGCACGGTAACTTATGCGCAATACCACCCGGGTGCTTATCTGGTGGCCTGGCATCCCAAATCCAGTACCCTAAACGAAAGAACCACCGTGGTAATCCGCAATCCCGATCAAAGAGAAGTGATGTACAAACAGATCGCGGGGGCAGTGGCCCGCCGCATCATTATGTACGCCCAAAAAGGAGCCCCGGTACGCCAGGGAAAAGACAGTGGCTTTATCCGCTTTGGCTCGCGGGTAGACGTTGTTTTGCCACTGGATGCCAACATTCTGGTAAAGAAAGGAGATAAAGCCAGAGGAGGAGAACAAGTACTGGCCACGCTAAAATGAGAGGGCTATTTTCATTGATAGGCCTTTCTTGGTAAATTGCGCTATTTAGTGTCGGTCTATAACTTCCCATAAGTGCAAAGTGGTTCTCCTCAAAATACTCCTCTCGCCAGTGGTGAGACGCTGGTTTTATCCTGCTCTGGCGCCAGGTTCCGGGACTTTTTAGAGGAGCCACCGAACTGGATGGATAGTACACTGCCTGTGGCCCAAAACCCTAGCAGATTATCCAGAAATTACGAGAAGGACTGAAAGACGTTTGTACATGAAAATCAAAGGCAATTGAAGACAATGGCTGATAAAAGTCAAGACAGGGAGCAATTGGAAGCAGATTTTTGGCAATACGTGGAAATAGGTAATGCCATGGCCCCGCAAACCGCGGACAACATGCTGGTG
>CAJXMS010000255.1 GCA_913056475.1 uncultured Bacteroidota bacterium | reverse complement strand
GAGCCTTATGCGCTTCAGTAGCTCTTCGGCTGTTTCCTGGTTTTTATGAAGATAATTATCATGGTTGCGTCCTACAATGTCCATCACGTAATTCCGTATGGTTTGTCCGCCGGGTTCAATGTGATTGGATCCCAGTTTGGTTTTGGTTTGCGACTCAAAAACCGGCTCGATCACCTTTATGCTTATGGCTCCCACCACGCTTTCTCGTATATCGGCCACGTCAAAGTTCTTATTGAAAAACTCCCGGAAGGTTTTCACCAGCGCCTCGCGAAAGGCCGACTGGTGCGTCCCGCCCTGCGTGGTATGCTGGCCGTTTACGAAGGAAAAGTAGTTATCGCTCTGGCTTTTTTCGGCGTGGGTAAGGGCTATCTCGATATCCTCGCCGCGGAGGTGGATAATGTCGTGCATTACCGGCCCATCGAGGTTATCGCTGAGGAGGTCCTTCAGGCCATTTTCGCTGTAGATCTTTTCCCCGTTAAAATTGAGGGTAAGCCCGGGATTGAGATAGGCATAGTTCCAAAGGAGCTTTTCCACGTACTCCCGTACGTAGCGATAATTTTTAAACACCTCCGGGTCTGGCTGAAAAGCGATGCGGGTACCTCTTCGCTGTTTGCTTTCGGCTACAGGCGGATCTTCTACCAACTTACCATGTTCAAAGCGGGCTCTTTTGCTTTTACCCTCCCTAACCGCTTCCACGGTAAAGTCTGCGCTGAGGGCGTTTACGGCCTTGGTACCTACACCGTTGAGGCCCACCGACTTTTTAAAGGCTTTGGAGTCGTACTTGGCGCCCGTATTGATTTTACTTACACAATCGATCACCTTTCCCAGGGGAATGCCGCGGCCGTAATCACGGACGGTGACCCAGCCCTCTTTTATTTGAATATCAATGGTCTTTCCGGCGCCCATGACAAACTCGTCCACGGAGTTGTCCAGCACCTCTTTAAGGAGAATGTAAACACCATCATCATAGGACGACCCATCCCCCAGCTTACCGATATACATACCGGGACGGAGCCGGATATGCTCTTTCCAGTCGAGAGAGCGGACATTATCCTCACTGTAATTGTTCTCTTGCTTGGCCATAATTTTAATACGCTACATTTCTGCTCAAAGCCGGCTAAAATTAGCACAAATGCCCCTGCCCAAAGCGGGAAGGGCCCGCTCACTTTTCCACAAGTTATTCAAAACGCTACCAAGTGGTAAGGACTCACACGTTAAACCGAAAGTGCATCACATCTCCGCCCTTCACGATGTACTCCTTGCCTTCTACCTGCATTTTGCCCGCTTCTCGCACCGCCGGTTCCGAGCCGTAGTGGGCATAGACTTCGTAGGGGATCACTTCCGCCCGGATAAAGCCCTTTTCAAAATCGGTGTGAATAGCGCCGGCCGCCTGGGGAGCGGTGCTTCCTTTTTGAACGGTCCAGGCCCTGACCTCCTTCTCCCCGGCGGTAAAAAAGGTCTGTAAATTGAGCAGATCATACGCGGCGCGGATCACCCGATTTACGCCTGGTTCTTCAAGCCCCAGATCATCCAGAAAAAGCTGGCGTTCTTCGTAGTCTTCCAGCTCCGCTATATCGGCCTCAGTAGCCGCCGCCAGGAAGATCACCCCAGCACCTTCTTCTTTTACCGCTTCCCGCACTTTTTCTACCCAGTCATTGCCCGTTTGCGCCTGGCGCTCCCCTACATTACAGAGATAAAGTACGGGCTTATCGGTGAGGAACTGGATTTCCTCGAGAAACGCCGCCCCTTCTTCATTACGCTCAAAGCTTCGGACGCTCTTCCCCTGCTCGAGGTGCTGCTGGAGACTTTCCAGGATTTTTACCTTTTCCAGCTCACTGGCTTGATTGCTTTTAGCGGCTTTGCGCTGCTTGTCCAGCCGCTTTTCCAGGGTATCCAGGTCTTTAAGCTGCAGTTCGGTTTCGATGGTTTCCCGGTCGCGCAGGGGATTTATCGCCCCGTCTACGTGCGAGATATTATCGTTCTCGAAGCAGCGTAAAACGTGAATTATGGCGTTGCACTCCCGGATATTCGCCAAAAACTGGTTGCCCAGTCCTTCCCCCCGGCTGGCACCTTTTACCAGGCCGGCTATGTCCACGATCTCCACCGTGGCGGGCTGCACCCGCTGGGGTTTTACCAGCTCTTCCAGCTTGTAAAGCCGCGGGTCCGGCACGGTTACCATGCCCACGTTGGGCTCAATGGTGCAAAAGGGAAAATTGGCCGACTGGGCCTTTGCGCTGCTTAAACAATTAAATAGGGTGGATTTGCCCACGTTGGGGAGCCCTACAATGCCACATTTCATAGGCGGATAGCTGGATTTTTTTAATAGCGGGCAAAGATAGCATTCTCAAAAGGGCACCATAGCGGCTTCTGGCGCGGAAGTGATCTAAGACATTTGGCCGGCAGGCCCAAACAAAAAAGCTCCGCAAAGGGTGCTCCTGAAGTATCAAAACTTATCAACAAGCGGCCGGCCTAAGCGGGGGAGAAACGCTACTTTTGCAAAAATTTATATCATGGCTGATCAGGTTCATTTGCAGCGTCTTTGCTCCCAGGTAAGGCGCGATATTGTGCGCATGGTGCACGGGGCTAGCTCAGGGCATCCCGGAGGTAGCCTGGGTTGTACGGAGTTTTTTGTGACGCTGTACTTTGATTTGCTCCGGATAGATCCCACCCGTTTTTCGGTAGAAGACCAGGGAGAAGATCTCTTTTTTCTCTCCAATGGCCATATCAGCCCGGTTTTTTACAGTGTCCTGGCGCGACGGGGCTATTTCCCCTTGCGGGAGCTGCCCACTTTTCGAAAAATAGACTCCCGCCTACAGGGACACCCCACCACTCATGAAGGACTGCCCGGGGTGCGGGTAGCTAGTGGCTCCCTGGGGCAAGGGCTTTCGGTGGCCATAGGGGCTGCGCTGGCCAAAAAGCAAAATGACGATAAGCACCTGGTGTATTCCCTGCACGGTGATGGAGAACTGCAAGAGGGGCAGGTATGGGAGGCGGCCATGTTTGCCCCCAATAGGGGAGTAGATAATTTGATAGCCACCGTAGATGCCAATGGCCAGCAGATAGATGGGGCTACGGACGATGTAATGCCCCTGCGAGACATCGAGCAAAAATTTACGGCCTTTGGCTGGGATACCCTCCTTATCGAAAAAGGCAATGACCTGGCTGCCGTACAACAAGGCCTGCGAGCCGCGCAAAAGCGGACCGGAAAGGGCAAACCGGTAATGGTGGTGATGCATACAGAAATGGGGGCCGGCGTGGACTTCATGGAAGGTACGCATAAGTGGCACGGGGTAGCGCCCAACGATGAACAACTGGAAACGGCGCTAAATCAGCTCGAAGAAACCCTAGGCGATTATTAAT
>CAJXMS010000254.1 GCA_913056475.1 uncultured Bacteroidota bacterium | reverse complement strand
GGAGCGAAACGTCTAAATCAAAAACCCCGCTAATTTTGGTGAGGCCATCAATAATGCGGGCAATTTGGTCATCAAAGAGGCGCTCAATATCCTCAAGCGTGTAGTCGCTGTCTTCCACCACATCATGGATAAGGGCAGAAGCTACCGAGGCTGGGCCCAGGCCTATTTCGCTGGCTACGATCTGGGCCACTGCCAGGGGGTGGTAGATGTAGGGCTCGCCGGACTTGCGCCGCACATCGGCATGGGCATCATAAGCTAGCTGATAGGCCCGCTTGATGAGTTTTTTGTCCTCCTCATCCATGCGGTCCTTCATGCTGCGCTTCAGCGCTTTATACTTCTTATCTATTTGCTGAGCCTCTTGGGCTTGCTGGGTTTCCATCATGGCGTGACATGCAAGGTTATTCTTCGCAAATTAACAACTACCGCTTTAGTTAGCAAGTTTGCCGGGCCGTTTAGGCCCTTCGGGCCAAATGTATTAGAGGAGTACGGGAACCCTGGGTACGCTTTAAAAAGAAACCCATCACGATTTACTCCAAGCCTTGAGTGTCTGGCTCAAATGGCTGGGTATTGTGTCCGTACCAAACTTTTCGAGTAAAGCGGGCAAAGCGGCCCTAAATATACCTAGTCAGAGCGGCGAAGAAAGGCGGCAAGAGCAAGTAAGGGTTTGCTCAACGAGGCGGAGCGAAGAAAAGGCCAGGTGGCAATAGCAGAAAAAATATATCTTTGAGGCCTTCATCCAATCAATCGATAAGGGGAACCGCCATTCTTGGGGGCTCCCCTTTTTTATTTGGCGAGCCAAAGAACGGTTGGTACTTATTCGCGGACGCCCAGCTCTTTTTTCAGCTCGGGATTGATAAAGAGATAGCTGTAAATTTCCATTTGGCGGGGATTAAACATAGCTACTCCTTCCACAAAGAGGGGGATAAAATTGTCAGCTTCCAGGTCACGAATACCAAAATGCTGCTGGCGGCCTTCCCACAGAATCACCCCCCGGCGATAATCGCCATCGGGATCCAGCTTGTAGTAGAGGATATCCCATTCGTAAATGTGGCGATTGTTTTTGTCTCGCAAACCGGTAAACTCATCTACCTCATTATAGGGTATTTTGTGGCCACGCCACCAAAAGCCATCGCTGGAGTATAGCACCATGAGCTCGCTCACTTTGCGCATAAAGCCCACCACTTCCTCATCTTGGCGTATGCGAAAACGTCTTTCCCGATTGTAAGCATCCAATTCCATAGTGGGAAAACAGCTTGCGGTGTCTAAAGTTTATCCCGTAGATAATGAGCGGTGTAGCTATCTGCGCATTCCAATAGGCCGGGGGGAGGGCCTTGATACACCAGGTTTCCGCCGTGGCGTCCCCCTTCTGGGCCCAGATCGAGCAGCCAGTCGGCACATTTTATCACGTCGGGATGGTGCTCGATTACGATTATGCTGTGCCCATTTTTGATCAGGGCGTAGAAGCTTTCCATCAGTTTATTGATGTCGTGAAAGTGCAGGCCGGTGGTAGGCTCGTCAAAAATGAAGAGGTGGGGTTGATTGGCCTGTCCTTTGCCCAGAAAGGTGGCCAGCTTTACCCGCTGGGCCTCGCCCCCCGAGAGGGTGGAGCTGCTTTGCCCCAGGGTAATATAGCCCAGGCCAACGTCCTGAAGAGGCTGGAGCTTTTCGGCTATTTTGGGCTGGTGGTTATCCGAAAAAAAGGCGATAGCATCCTCTACGGTAAGCTGAAGCAGGTCGTGCACATTGTGGCCGGCAAATTTCACATCCAGCATTTCCGGCTTGAAGCGCTTGCCTTCACATTCATCGCAGGTAAGATGCACATCGGCCATAAACTGCATTTCGATGGTGATTTCCCCTTCGCCCTGGCATTTTTCACAGCGGCCGCCATCGATGTTAAAGGAAAAGAAGCCGGATTTGTAATTACGGGACTTGGCCAGGGGCTGCTGAGCCAGGAGGTTACGGATCTCATCGTAAGCCTTTAGGTAAGTTACGGGATTGCTGCGGCTGCTTTTGCCGATGGGATTTTGGTCCACAAACTCCACCTGGTAAAGGTCACTTATGGCCCCGGAGAGGCTGGTGTGTTTACCCGTCTTTTGGGCGTAGCCCCCTAAACGCTTCTGGAGCGCGGGATAAAGCACGTCGTGAACCAAGGTACTTTTTCCGGAACCACTTACGCCGGTAACCACCGTAAGGCAGTGCAGCGGAAAGCGGGCGTCTATATTTTGGAGGTTGTTTTCCCGGGCCCCGGATAGTTCGATGAATTTGCGCGGTTGCTTGCGCTGGGTGGGCAGTGGGATGCGTTCATCTCCCTGCAGGTAAAGGGCGGTATAGGTGTCATTGCTTGCCGGTAAGTCTTGGGCAGGTCCACTGTACATTACTTTACCGCCGCGGGTACCGGCCTCCGGCCCAATATCGATCAGGTAGTCGGCCGCCCGCATGATTTCTTCATCGTGCTCCACCACCACCACCGTGTTGCCCAGGTCGCGGAGGTTTTGCATTACTTTGATGAGCCGGCCCGTATCCCGGGGGTGGAGGCCTATGCTGGGTTCGTCCAGGATGTAGGTGGACCCCACTAGGGCACTGCCCAGGCTGGTGGCCAAATTAATGCGTTGGGATTCGCCACCGGAAAGGCTGCTGCTAAGGCGGTTGAGGGTGAGATAGCTAAGGCCTACCTCGCAGAGGTATTCCAGGCGATTGTTGATTTCCAGCAAGAGGCGCCGCGCTACGTAGCGGTCGTGGTCGTTCAGCTTAAGGTTCTGGAAGTAGTCGCGCAGTTCGTCTAGGGGCAAGTCTACCAATTCGGGCAGGGAAGCCCGCCCCACCTTTACGTGGCGGGTTTCTGGGCGCAGACGGGTGCCTTTACATTGCGAGCAGCGGGTTTTTCCCCGGTAGCGGGAGAGCATTACCCGATATTGGATTTTATAACTATTGGATTCCAGGGAGGCAAAAAACTGATCAAGGCCTTCAAAGTAGCGGGAGCCTTTCCAGAGCATTTCGTATTGCGCCTCGTTAAGTTCATGGATGGGCCGGTGAATGGGGAATCCGGCTTTATCAGCGCCGCGGATAAATTGCTGCTGCCAGGCTTGCATTTTCTCTCCCCGCCAGGGCGCCACGGCTCCATCGTAGAGGGATTTACTGGTATCGGGGATTACCAGGTCCTCGTCTATGCCCATAATGCGCCCAAATCCCTCGCATTTAGGGCAGGCGCCGTAAGGATTGTTAAAGCTAAAAAAGTGGAGACTGGGCTCTTCGAATTGTTTTCCATCGGCCTCAAAGCGATTGGAGAAAAGGATTATAAACAATATTATACGGATGAACTCCCGCGGCATCGCGTGGAAATCGAGAATGGGTTTTATATGCAGAC
>CAJXMS010000253.1 GCA_913056475.1 uncultured Bacteroidota bacterium | reverse complement strand
GGATAGGGTGGGATTTTATATTTTGCGTCCGTGATTGGTTGTGAGGGCAATAGTCTGACAGTCCTTCTGAATAAAATATAGAACCAGCCTTTATCTTAGCGGCCGGGCATGAATGATCTCCACACGGCCATAGAGTACCTCAAAGGAGTGGGTCCCAATAAGGCCAACCTCCTAAAAGAAGAGCTCAAGGTTTTTCGTTTTGCGGATCTCCTGCAGCTTTTTCCCTATCGCTACGTAGACCGCTCGCGCTTTTATAAAATTAGCGAGTTAGGGCAGGCCGAAGCGGAGGTACAGCTTTTGGGCCAAATAAGCCGCCTAGAGGAGGTAAGCGCCCGGGGCGGAAAAAAAATGTTGAAGGGCAGTTTTGCCGATGACACGGGTCAGGTGGAGCTCATTTGGTTCAAGGGGCTCCGCTACCTAAAAGACTCCCTGAAGCTGAAGCAGCCCTATGTGCTATACGGCAAACCACAACCGTACAAAGGCAGCCTCAACTTTGCACATCCGGAGCTAGAACTTCATGCGGACTTCAAAAAAAGCCCCGTACAAGGGCTGCAGCCGCTGTACCCGAGCAGTGAAAAACTACAACAGAAAGGGCTTAACAACCGTGGCATAGCCCGGCTTACGCGGGCGTTGATTCCCCAGGTGAAGGGGAAAATCCCTGAGTTTTTCCCGGCCGATTTTCTGGAACGCTATCAGCTTATGGGGCGGGAAGAAGCCTATCGGGAGGTGCACTTTCCCCGGGACCTGGCGCATATGAAAGCCGCCCGCTGGCGGCTCAAATTCGAGGAACTCTTCTTCCTGCAACTCGAGCTGGTGCGTCAAAAACAAGCCCACCAGCGGCGCTTTAAGGGCTACGCCTTTAAGGAGGTAGGTCGGCATTTCAATCACTTTTATGAGAAACAGCTGCCCTTTGCCCTTACCGGCGCCCAAAAACGCGTGCTGCGCGAAATAAGGCGCGATGTGCAGCAGGGCGCCCACATGAACCGGCTCCTGCAGGGGGATGTGGGAAGTGGTAAAACCATAGTAGCCCTGATGGCCATGCTCCTGGCCATTGACAATGGCTTCCAGGCTTGCCTGATGGCCCCCACCGAGATCCTTGCCCAGCAGCACCATCAAAGCCTGGCGGAGCTTCTGGAAGGAACGGGCACTTCGGTGGCACTGCTTACCGGTTCTACCAAAACGCCCCGGCGCAAAGAAATCCATGCGGCCCTGCGGGATGGTTCCCTTCCTATTCTCGTAGGCACGCATGCCCTACTAGAAGAGAAAGTGCAGTATCACAACCTGGGGCTGGCCGTAGTAGATGAGCAGCACCGCTTTGGCGTGGCTCAGCGGGCCCGCCTTTGGAAAAAAAATGAACTACCGCCCCATATCCTCGTGATGACCGCTACGCCCATTCCCCGTACGCTGGCCATGACCTTGTACGGCAACCTGGACGTATCGGTGATCGATGAGCTACCGCCGGGGCGGAAGCCCATCCGTACGGAGCACCGCTATGATAGCCACCGCTTACGGGTATTTAATTTCCTAAAAGAACAGATCACCGCGGGCCGGCAGGTATACATCGTATACCCGCTCATCGAGGAGTCGGCCAAGATGGATTACAAAGACTTAATGGATGGCTACGAAAGCATCATGCGGGCATTTCCCCGCCCGGCCTACGATGTGAGCATCGTTCACGGACGCATGCGCCCGGAGGATAAAGAAGCAGAAATGCAGCGTTTTGCCCAGGGCAAAAGCCAGATCATGGTGGCCACCACCGTTATAGAAGTAGGGGTAAATGTGCCCAATGCCACTGTAATGGTGATCGAAAGTGCGGAACGTTTTGGCCTGAGCCAGCTTCACCAGCTACGGGGGCGGGTAGGACGTGGCGGGGAGCGCAGTTATTGCATCCTTATGAGCAGCCATAAGCTAAGTAAGGAAGCGCGTACCCGCTTACAGACCATGACGGAAACCCAGGATGGCTTTAAAATAGCGGAAGTAGATATGAAACTACGAGGCATAGGTGATCTCATGGGGACCCGCCAGAGCGGCCTTACCCACTTCCAAATAGCTGACCTTACCCAGGATGGCCCTATCGTGGAGGCCGCGCGGCAAGCAGTGGCGGAGATCCTGGAAAACGATCCCCAGCTCCAGTCGCCCGCTTATCAGAGTGTGCTGCGCGCCTTTGAACGCCGCAAAGCCGGCAAGACAGACTGGGGGCGCATTTCCTGAACCCTATCTTTGTAAGCTTATGGCAGCTGGTTCCCGTCCCACCATCATCACCGCCCGCGGTACACCGTGGCAGCAGCATTGGCGTGAAATAAGCCAACGTCCGGAATTACTACGGGCCCTCTTGCGCCGGGACTTTAAAGTGCGTTATGCCCAAACCCGGCTGGGCACCTTATGGGCTCTTCTGCAGCCCTTGCTTACCCTGGGCGTTCTCTACGTGGTTTTTAGAGAGGTGCTCCGGGTCAATACCGAGCCTCTTCCCTATCCCCTCTTTGCCCTAAGCGGTATTGTGGTATGGAATTATTTTAACTACGTGGTGAGCCAGAGCGCCAGCGCGCTCATCCACGCCCAAAATGTAATCCGCAAAATTTATTTCCCCCGGGTGATGCTGGGTTTAAGCAAAACCCTGGTGGGAAGCATCGATTTCATCATCGGAACCGCCTTACTGCTGGTGGGGGGCTTGTTAACGGGGCAGGTGCACTGGCAAGGCCTACTGCTTATTCCCCTGGTATGGGCCGGTACGGGCCTGGCAGGCTTGGGGCTCGGATTGGGCATTAGCGCCTTAAGCATCCGCTATCGCGACCTCCAGCAAATACTCCCCTTTCTTCTGCAGCTCCTCTTTTTTCTAAGTCCTGTGGCTTACGGAATGGATTTTTTCCTGCGCTTTGTGGGAAAAAATCAACTGGCACTTTTTTATCTCAACCCCGTAAGTGGCCTTATCGAACTCTGGCGCAGTCTGCTCTTTGGGCAGGATATACCGGCCTGGTGGTCGCTTTCTCCTTTGGCCGGGCTTGCGCTGCTCTTCCTGGCTCTGGTCTATTTTCACCGCACGGAAAAAAAACTGGCTGATCTGATCTGATGTCTTATCCCATCGAAATAAAAAACCTCTCCAAGTACTACCAGTGGCGCGAAAAAGGCAGTAATCGCCATTTCACGGCGCTGGAAGGTATTGACCTAAAAATTCCCGAAGGAGAAGTGATGGGGTTTATCGGGGGCAATGGCGCCGGAAAATCCACCCTTCTCAAGATTCTGGCCCGGATTACGCCTCCCAGCGGCGGGGAGGTGAAGCTGCACGGCACGGCCTCTGCCTTACTCGAGGTAGGGACGGGCTTTCATCCGGAGCTCAGCGGCCGGGAAAATGTATTCCTTAACGGGGCTGTTTT
>CAJXMS010000252.1 GCA_913056475.1 uncultured Bacteroidota bacterium | reverse complement strand
GAGGTCATCCGTCGTTCCATTACTCCCCAGGGTAAGTCGGTGCCCGCTCAGGTCCAGCGAGCTGCCGCTGGCTACCTCCAGCTCGGCTCCATTGAAAAGGGCCAAATCAGCCACCAACTGAACCGCACCGGCGGTGTTGGCAATCACCAAATCAGGAAAGTTGTTCTGCGTATAATCCAGCGTCTGGGAGCTACTCCCGTCTAAGGTCACCTTACCTGTTATTTGTGACGCATCCCCTGTAAAGTCACCCCCTACATTTAAATCCGCAACTGAGAACTCCCCTGAGTTGAAATTATCTATTGATAATGAGCCGCTTACCACTAAGTCGCGGTTGGCCAGATTAAGAAGCGTCCGCCCTTGCTTATTTAAATCCCCCTGGAGGTAGTAGGTGTCTCCATAAGAGCCGGAGGCAGCCCTTAAGCCGCTGCTTGACCGCACTTCTACGTGGTAGGGCGCCCCGGCACCACTGGCGCGGTTGGGGCGCCATTCATCGCCCAGCTCCTTACCTGATGAAAGGTTTCCAATTTGTTCGTAGATCAAGGTAGCCCCGGGGTCATAAGTAACATTTCCCGTAAGGTTGCCCGGAGCTCGGATATTAGGCTTCTGTCTGAAAAAAAGCTCTCCCTCTATATTCAGGGTGTTTATGATGTCCCAATTGGAGGGCGTGCTTACTTCGAGGCGATAAAGGCTTATGTTACCGCTCACCGTAATGTTTGAACTGGCACTAATAGAACCCGCGACAGTAGAAGTTCCCGCCTGGAAGCTACCATTGTTGGTAATACCCGTAACTTTAAGGGTGTAATGGTTTGCTGAGAAAGTAGCCCCGCTGTTGATGGTTAAATGACCGATGGTCTGGTTTCCGTCCAGATTTACCTGATGCTGTATCACTACGTCATCCCCAGAGCTAGGAACAGCCCCGCCCGTCCAGGTACTACTGGAACCAAAGTCGCCATTCTGGGTGGAAGTAATCTGGGCCTGTAAGGAAGCGCATGCAGCGCCCACAAGCAGGCACAAAAGGAAGAAATGCTTTTTCATATCAATTGATTTTGGGAAGGCCCGTTTCCCGGGTTTCTCTTCACGATGAGCTAGCAAAACTATCTGGCCCCCCGTCTATTCCTTCCTTTTCGCTGCTCACTAATTATCATATGATATATCTGTTATGTTTTAATTACTGTATTACAGGTTTTTAAAATTTATTTTACGGTAATATCACATGACCAAAAGAGCTTCGACACGCTTTTTTAATGAGTTCTTTTAAGTGAAAAACTGGCAGAGTAGAGGGCTTAATTAAACCAGTCCCCGTTGCGGTAAGCTTATTTAAGGCGTATTAGATCAGCCTTTTTTTACTACTCACCAAGAGCGCTCAGCAGCGGTAGAAAGCTGGTACCCGCCCTTCCCCCCTTTTATCCATAGCGATAATTTAATATGTTTACCCCTTGTATAGCTCCTTTTTCACTAAAAAAAGCCAGGAATGAACCGTATAGCAAGCAAGCGTTTTAAAGCCCTTCTCAATCTAGGCTTGGTTTTAGCCTTTTTAGGAGTCCATCCCACATTTGGCCAAAGCCTGGCCCAGAAAGCCGATAGCCTGGTAAAAAAAGAGCTGGTAAGCAAGCTGGAGATGCGCCAGTTTATAAAACAGGTAAGCCGGGGTCCGGACCAAGCCTTTGTGGAGCCCAGCCTGAAGCTGGCCTGGACCCAGCGCTTCACGCATCCCAAGGCCTCCTTAGCCCTCCTGGATAGCTGCCGGGAGCTCCTCAAAAGAGAAGAGGGCCGCTGCGAAGAAGGACTGCATGTAGCCCTTACACAGGCCATTATCCGCTCTCATCACGGAAACCAAAAAAGGGCGGCCCAACAACTCAAGATGATCTTTGCCGATAGTTGCGCTACACCCGTACAAAAAGCCAAAATCACCAAGGAGCTTGGTTCGGTGGCTTATTATGCCGGAAAATTGAAAGAAGCGGCCCGTTATTACCGCTCGGCGCTAAGCCAATTCAAAACCCTGTCTGACTCCGCCGAAGTAGGGCAGCTTTATCTAAACCTGGGAGCGGTGTATTCAGGGAGGCAGCTAAAATTATCGGCCCAGTATTTTTTTGAGCGGGCCCTGGATTACCGGGGGTACATGCAGGAAGCTAATCGCATGCTGCTTCACAACAATTTAGCTGCCAACTATCTGGACATGTCGCGCCCCGCCAAAGCTGCCCAGCAGCTTCATCAAGCGGCTACCTGGGCCATGAAACCGGGTAATCTTTCCAACACCAGTCTATTGATCAACGGTAATTTACTGCGCCTACCAGACAGCCTCATCGAACCCTATCTGCAAAAAAGCGCCACCAGGACCCTCGAAAGCCTGGAAGGAAGCCAACTGGCGCGCAGTTTGGCCGCCGCTGGGATGTTGCTCAACTACCATGGGCGGCGGCAGGACAGCTTAAAGTATCAGCAAATGGCGCGGCGCATTTTGGCGCAGCCCATCAAGGACACCGCTGGCTTTATAAATCACCTCATGCCCCAGTTAAAAGGGAAAGCCGCCCAGGGAATAGCTCCAGGGCGGATAGCTGCCCTCACCGGCTTTGCCTTGCAGAATGGATTCTCTTTTCAAAGCAAAATTATAAGCGCCCTTCACGCCTGGCCCTCCTGGCAGGTTCCGGATTCCTTGCAGGCGCTTCATGCCCATAAACTGGAAGAATACCTGCGAGGGCGCGACGCGCAGAGCTACCAAGACATGATGCGCTACGCCGCACTACGGGAAAATGACCGGCAAGAGATGGTTATTACCCGGCTGGAAAAACAAAAAGCCCAGGAACAAAAACTCCTCTCCGCGGGGATCGTAGCCGTATCAGCGCTCTTGGGCGTATCGCTGGTACTGGTTTATAACCTCCGCCGGAAAGCGCAGCTTAACCGGGCCCTAAGCCAGCAGCGGCAGGAGACCCTGGACAAAGAAAACCAAGCCCTTCGCTCGGAAAATGCGCATCTGCAGAGCCAAAGACAAATGGAAACCTTTCGCCAGGAGCTACTCGATAGCGTACTGCCTTCTGTTGAGCAACTCTACCAGGAGGCCCGCCAGCTTTTCCAAAAAGCCAATCCCACCCAAAAAGCCCTTCTGAACAACCTCCAGCACCAATACCGGCGACTGGAAAAAATTACCGATCTACGCCTGGAAAGCCAACCAGAAAGAAATGCGAGCGAGGCTCTTGCTAGCCAGCTCAGCGAAAACGAAAAGCTGGTAGCTAAAATGATCAAAACCGGCATGAGCTCCAAAGAAATTGCCCTGTCACTCAATCGCCAACCTTCTTACATAAACAACATTCGTAGCATTATCCGTAAAAAGTTGCAGCTTCGTAAAGAGGACAGCTTAACCGAAAAACTGCAGGAAATAGTTCTGTAAGGGGCTCCGGCGCAGCCCAC
>CAJXMS010000251.1 GCA_913056475.1 uncultured Bacteroidota bacterium | reverse complement strand
GCGGAATGCCGGCGGGGTGGAGGCTGAAAAAGCCTTTGTCCACGTGATTGCGGCTCATGAAGTCGCCATCTACGTAGTAGAGGACTTCGTCGCTGTCGATATTGCTGTGGTTGTAGGGCGCGGGAATGGATTCGGGGTGGTAGTCGTACAGGCGGGGGCAGAAGGAGCAAACGACGTAGCTGCCCGTTTCGAAGGTCTGGTGAACGGGGGGTGGCTGATGGATGCGGCCGGTGATGGGCTCAAAGTCCTGAATATTAAAGGCGTAGGGGTAGTTGTACCCGTCCCAGCCCACTACGTCAAAGGGGTGGGAGGCGTAAACTACTTCGTGGACTTGGTTTTCCTTTTTGATTTTGATGAGGAACTCTCCTTGTTCATCATGTACTTCCAGCACGCCGGGCCGGCGGATGTCGCGCTCACAAAAGGGGCTGTGCTCGAGAAGCTGGCCAAAATTGTTGCGGTAGCGTTTGGGGGTGTAGATGGGCTCAAAAGAGTCGAGCACCAAAAGGCGATTGTCTTTGCTGTCAAATTCCAGCTGGTAGATCATGCCGCGGGGGATGATCAGGTAATCGCCGTAGCCGAAGGGAATATTGCCCAGGAGCGTTTTGAGCGTGCCTTCTCCGCGGTGGATGAAGAGGAGCTCGTCGGCATCCGCATTTTTATAGAAATAGTCTCGCATGCTCTGGCGGGGCGCGGCGGCCGATAAGTGCACGTCCTGATTGAAAAGCAGGGGGGTGCGGCTGTCCAGGAAATCATCTTGCGGGGGTACTTCCCAGCCCTGGAGCATGCGGCTGGTGATATTGTGGGGTACGGCGGCTTGGGGAGCTACATCGCGGGGCGGCCGCACCTCCTTAACCTGCGTGGGGCGGTGGAGGTGATAGAGTAGGGAAGACATGCCATCGAAACCGATGGTGCCAAAGAGCTGCTCGTAATGCAGGCTACCGTCGTTTTTCTTAAAGGTGGTGTGGCGTTTATGGGGGATTTTTCCCAGCTGGTGGTAGAAGGGCATAGCAATTACTTTAGGGCGCTAGATTGCTTCAAATTTAAGGAATCTGAGCTAAGCTTTGGCGGCTTAGCGGGTTTGCGCCAGGAGCTTGCTCAGCTCGCTGAGGTCGGGGGTGATGATGATCTCAATGCGGCGGTTTTGCGCTTTGCCCTCGCTTGTTTCGTTGGGGGCGATGGGCAGGAACTCACTGCGGCCGGCGGCGATGAGGTTTTGCTTGTTGACGCTGTCGTTGCGGGTAAGTTGCTTGACCACGCTGGTGGCGCGCATCACGCTGAGGTCCCAGTTGTCTTTGATCACCTGGCCCCCGTAGTAATCATCGCTATCGGTATGGCCTTCTACCATCACGCGGAGGTCGGGGTTTTGGGCCAGGACTTGGGCCAGCTGGCTCAGGGCTTTCCGGCCTTCCGGCTGCACTTGCCAGCTACCACTGGGGAAGAGGAGGCTGTTTTCCAGGGATACGTACACCTTGCCGTCTTTCATTTTAACGGAGAGCCCTTTGCCGTCAAAATTGAGCAGGGCAGCCTCCATTTTGGTACGAACCGCCAGGAGGGTGCTGTCTTTCTGGGCGATGAGGTTTTCCAGTTCATTGACCCTTTTTTCGCGTGCTTCCAGGCGGCTGCGGAGCTCGCTCAGTTCCTGCTGTTCGCCGCGCAGGGAATCTTCTTTGAGGGCCAGCTCCCGCTGGAGGCGGGCCAGGCGTTTCATGAGTTTTTCATTTTCGCGCTGGTTGCTGGCCAGGAGTTCGTTGTTGTTTTGCAGCAGGCCTTCGTAGGATTGATTGAGGGCCTGGTATTTTTCCATCATGCGGGAGAGCTTTTGGGCTTTTGCCTCCTCTTCCTGGCGGATTTTAGCGAGCTTCTGCTGCTGCTCTTGCCGGGTTTGCTTCCCTTCCATGAGCTGAGCCTGTAAGGAATCCCGGGTGCTTCGCAAGGCGGTATTTTTTTCCTGCAGGGCCTGGTATTTGCCCTGGAGGTCTTGGTGAATTTTGCTGCTTACACAACTGGTCAAAAACAAGCTGAGGCTAAGAAAATAGAGGAGTGAGCGCACGGTTTTGAAATTTGGCGCGAAATTAGGCATTCCCGGCTTTATGGACACCACGCCCCCGGTAGTACCCGCGGCCCGGGCTGCTTCTGAGGCTCGTCAGGGCAAGAAGGGCCTTGCCGGAAGCGAGACGGGCGTAGTAAGCGCCCGCTTTAATAGTGGTTCACAGAAGCGGGGCGCTTGCCCTTAAGGCGTTAGCTCTCCCGCCAGATTTTGCTGGTAGCTTTCGGCAAAGGCTTCCCCGTGCGCCCCCTGCCCCAAGAGGTGCATGGCTTTGGTACTGGCTGCCTCAAAGGTCATGTCGTGGCCGGAGATCACCCCCAGCTGCTTGAGCTGGCGGCTGCTTTCGTACTGGCCCTGGAATACGCCGCCGCCGCTGCACTGGGATACGTTGATGACGGCCGTGCCGCGGGCCAGGCAGTTTTCGATGCCGCGGAGAAACCAGGGAGCGGTAAGGCCGTTGCCACTGCCGAAGGTGCGGATAATGAGGGCCTGCAGGTGCGGGTTTTCCAGCACGGGCAGGGCAAACTCAGGGGTGATACCGGGAAAGAGCGAGAGCACTCCCAGGCGCGCATCCAGCTCCGGCTCTAAGCGGAAGGTGCCCGTGCTGGCCCGGGCTATGTGGAGGTCGTTGTACTGAATATGCACACCGGCTTCAGCCAGCTTGGGATAGTTGAAGCTGTGAAAAGCTTCAAAATCCTGGGTGGAGTTTTTGTGGACGCGATTGCCCCGGAAAAGGTCGTATTCAAAGTAGACGCCTACTTCCGGTACGCGGGCGCCGCCTTCGTCATTGCATTCCAAAACGATTTCCAGGGTAGTGAGCAGGTTTTCCCGGGCGTCGCTGCGGGGAATACCGATGGGCAGTTGGCTGCCGGTAAGCACTACCGGCTTGGAAAGGTTTTGGAGCATAAAGCTCAGGGCGGAGGCGGTGTAGGCCATGGTATCGGAGCCGTGGAGCACCACGAAGCCATCGTACTGGTGGTAGCTGCTGGCGATACGCCGGGCCAGGCGCTGCCATTCCGGAGGGCCTATATTGGAGGAGTCGATGGGGCTGTCCAGGCTATCGGTATCAATGTGGCAATTGAGCTGGTCCAGCTCGGGAATTTGCTTGAGCAGGTTGCTAAATTCAAAAGGCTGGAGCGATCCGCTATCTTCATCGCGGATCATGCCGATGGTGCCGCCCGTGTAAAGCATCAAGATGGAGCCCCGGGAGCTGCTCATGCCGGGAATATTTGACGGGCATTGGCCGTGGTGATGGCCACTACCTCTTCCAGGGGGCGCTGGTGCAGATCGGCTATGCGGCGGGCCACGTAGCTTAAATAGGCCGGTTCATTGCGTTTGCCGCGGTAAGGAGCCGGGGCCAG
>CAJXMS010000250.1 GCA_913056475.1 uncultured Bacteroidota bacterium | reverse complement strand
CCATAACATTGATCTGCGCGCCGAATTCTACGGAGCGCCCGGAGAATTGCTCTCGCTTAGTTTGTTTGCCAAAACATTTGATCAGCCCATCGAATTGGTGCGCATCCCTACGGCGCAAACGACCAATGAGTTTCAAACCCGAAACGTAGGCGACGGCCGCCTCATTGGGCTAGAACTGGAAGCCCGTAAAAACTTGGGCTTCCTCTCCGAATCGCTCAAAAATTTCAGCTTTAGTGGTAACCTCACCTTGGTGCAGTCCCAAATCGATATGACCAATCTGGAGTACCAAAACCGGCTCAACTTTGAAAAGGAAGGACAGCAGATAGATAGTATCCGTCCCATGGCGGGCCAGGCCCCTTATGTAATCAACGCGGGCCTTAGTTACAGTGCCCCCGAAAAAGGCATCAATGCCGGCATCTTTTACAACGTAAAAGGACGCACCCTCACCGTGGTAGGCGGCGGCCTCTTTCCCGATGTGTACACCGATCCCTTCCACAATCTGAAAATCAATTTGAATAAAAAGCTGGGCGAGACGCAAAACCAAACCCTTAACCTCGAGATCAGCAACCTTTTACTCGACACCTTCGACCAGTATTACAGCGGTTTTCGCGCGGAAAATCAGGTTTTTAAAGCCTACAGCCCCGGCATCACCCTGTCGGTGGGCTACAGCCTCAATTTTTAGAGAACAGGAGGCCCGCGGGGTAGTAGCACATTTGGCCGGGAGGCCAAATGTGACGCCGCCCGCTGGGAAGGATGAGGCCTCTGTACCGGCTAAGCTCAGAAAGAAGCACTTGTTAACGAAGCCTTAATAACTAATGGCCCCCCGTAAACAGGCGAACCCCTATTTTTGAACCTTGATAAAAAACCAAAAAATGAAAAGAAAACTACTCTCCATCAGTGCTTTCCTGCTGGGTGGCCTCGTGCTTCAGGCGCAGAGCCTCCCCACGCAAAGCTTTGAAACCTCCGGCGGCAACTGGAGCTTCACCACCTCTCCCGCGGCTTATAATACCGAAGGCCTGGGCGATGATTTAGTAAACGGCAGTGAGGACGTATGGGACTCCATTGCTCAGTTTACCGGCGACATTGACAGCGCCTACGTAGGCGCCAAATTCTGGGGTGGCCAGGATCTGGACAATGGCAACGGGGGCGGCAGCTTTGGCCATACCCTGGACTTTGCAGCCGTTAATGTAAGTGCCTACAGCAATGCCAGCATCTCCTTCGAATACTACACGGATGGTTACGAGTCTTCCGACTCGCTGGCCTACGTAGCGGAATTCGATAATGGCAGCACCTGGGGCCCCCTGACCACCCTCAATGACGATACCGATGCCTGGGTAAACGTGACTATCCCCGTGCCCAGTGGCAGCACCTACGCCCGCTTACGCATCTACGCCCGCCAAAATGGGGGCAGTGATTTTATGGGTATTGATAATGTTCGGATCGATACTACCAGTGGCCCGCCGGCCCAATCCGGCATCCCCAGCTATGACATTGCGCAGGTGACCGGCAGCGACTCCCTGGGTGTAGCGGACTCCCTTACGACAGAATGTAAACTTACCGGGGTGCTTCACTCCATTGACTTGGACGGTAATAGCGGTTACAGCTTTTATATGTACGATGCCACCGGTGGCATCAATGTGTTCAACTTCAGTGATGTAAGCTCCTACAGCAGCCCGCAGGTGGGGGACTCTATTCGGGTAGTGGGCACCATCGATCAGTACAACGGCCTCATCGAAATAGTACCTGATTCCATTAGCGTATTGGGCAATGGGGTGGCGCTGAAAGCGCCTACCGCCGTTACCTCCCTGGGAGAGTTTACCGAAGGCGAGTACATCACTTTCCGTGGGGCCCGCCTGATCAACGCCAGTAATTGGCCCACCGCCGGAAACAGCGGCAATGTAGACGTAACCAACGGCCAGGATACCATTACCCTCCGCATCGATAGCGATACCGACATCGACGGAACTACCGCCCCTACCGGCGTATTCAACGTAACCGGTGCCGGTGGCCAATTTGACTTCAGCAGCCCCTACACGGAAGGTTATCAGCTCTTCCCCAGTAGCGTAAATGATATCGATACCGTATCGCCCTCTACGCTGCCCCATTACGATATAGCTAGTGTTACCACCAACGATGCCAACTTTGTGCCCGATTCGCTGGGGGTAAATTGTGAGCTGCGCGGGACCGTCTACACCATTGATTTTGACGGCAATAATGGCATCAGCCTCTACATGTACGACAATACCGGCGGCATCAACGTCTTTAACTTTAATGATCCCAACTTTTATAGCCAGGTACAGCCCGGGGACAGCATCCACGTATTTGGCAGCATCGATCAGTTCAATGGGCTAACCGAGATCTTTGCCGACTCTATTGTGCTCTTTGGCCGCGGCCAAAGCCTCAGTGCTCCTACCGTAGTAAGCACCCTGGACGAAACCACCGAAGGCGAATACGTAGAATTGCAGGGCTTTAGTCTGGTGAACGCCAGCCAATGGCCCAGCGCCGGCAACAGCGCCACCGTAGATGTGACCAACGGTACGGATACCCTCGCCCTGCGCATCGATAGGGATACCGATATTGACGGAACCCCAGCGCCTACCACCTCCTTTGACGTGGAAGGCGCCGGTAGCCAGTTTACCTTTAGCAGTACGCCTAACAACGGCTACCAACTCTACCCGAGCTCCTTGAGCAGCTTCACCTTTGCCGCTCCGGCCAACCCCACAGTAAACTTCGCCACCTCCCAGACCAGCGTGCTGGAGTCGGCCGGTAGCGTACAAGTAGATATGCTCCTTAATCCTACCGCCAGCACGCAGGATACCATTACCCTGCGCGCCACGCTGGGGAGTAACGTCACTAATGGGGATGGGACCATCAATCCTGCCCCGGATCCTACCACCGGTCTTTTTGACGTGGTCGTGCCCGCCAATGCCGATTCGGCCAGCTTTACCATTAACGTGATCGACGACGCCCTACTGGAAGGCAACGAGACCCTATTTGTGGCCATCGATACCGTTTCGGCCAACCTGATGGTAGGCAATAACCGCAATTTCACCTTTATTATTCAGGATAATGACCAGGTGATCCCTACTTACAGCATTGCGCAGGTAACCACCAACCAGCCCAACGGCGAGCCTGATTCGCTGAACGTTTACTGTAAAGTAGCCGGAACCGTTTATAGCCCTAACTTCCAGGGCGGTGGTCTTAGCATTTACATGAGCGATGGCACCGGCGGTATCAACGTGTTTAGCTTCAACGCCGTGAGTGGATATAGCCCCACTATCGGAGATTCCATCGTGGCAATAGGAAATATTGACTTTTACAACGGGCTTACGGAAATCATCGTCGATAGTGTACGCCTGGTGAGCAGTGGTAACGCCATCCCGGCACCCACGCAGGTAACCAAGCTGGATGAAAGC
>CAJXMS010000249.1 GCA_913056475.1 uncultured Bacteroidota bacterium | reverse complement strand
GGCTTCGAAGAATTCCCCTTTCGTAAATTGGGGCAGGAACTATCCTCTGCGGAAAGCACTCAGCATCACCACTTTGAGAATAAGCACATGCTCCTGCTCTATCTTACTTCTTGGTACTGGTCCTGGCTGGAGTACCGGGTGGCCTTTCGGACTACCAACCTCACCGATCCGGAGCTCAAGCTCTGTGGGGCCTTAGAAGCCATATTGGCGCAGGCTGAGTACGAAAAAAGTTACCCCCACATTGATCCGGCGGCCCTGCAGCGTATCGTTATTGCCGAGTCTTCCAAAGCCTTTCTTACCAAATCCGTAGACGAGGAAAATCGCAACGGCTACTTTAACTCCTACAAGCAGCTCTGTTTGCGCTTGTCTCACATTATGGAAGAGCTTTCGCCCCATTATCCCTATCCGCGCTCCCTGGCCAGTACCGTTATGGAAGGCATTTTGAATCAACAATTCTTAGCCCAGCATCTTCCCAGCCTTTCCGATCTTAAAGGGCCCGGTACCGAGGGCATAGGCTTCTACAAATCGCTGGTTTTAGCTACCGTTCGCCATGGCCAAACGTGACCTCACCAAGCCCGTTCGTCGCTTTTTTCGCTTACTCCAAGCGGAACGGCGGGATATTACCAATATTTATATATATGCCTTATTCAATGGCCTACTTACCCTTTCTATTCCCCTGGGTATTCAGGCCATTATCAACTTTATTCAAAGCGGCCGCTCAACCACGTCCTGGGGCGTATTGGTCATATTGGTCCTATCGGGCCTCACCCTGGCCGGTATTTTTCAGATTTATCAACTTACCGTGGCGGAGCGCATCCAGCAACGGCTGTTTGTTAACTCCTCCATAGACTTCGCCTACCGCATACCGCGTTTGCGCTTAGGAGCCCTGCGGGCCAATTACCCTCCCGAGCTTATCAATCGCTTTTTTGACGTGATGACCGTCCAAAAAGGCCTCTACAAGCTCCTCTTTGACTTTTCCGTAGCTACCCTGCAGATCCTTTTTGGTCTGATCCTTCTCTCCCTATATCACCCCTTCTTCATCGCTTTTGGCTTCTTCATTGCTGCGCTGGTCCTTTTTCTCTTTCGCATTACCTCCCGTCGAGGCTTGGAAACCAGCCTTCAGGAAAGCACCCAAAAGTATAAGGCGGTAAGCTGGCTGGAAGAGCTCGCCCGTAGCTTGAGCAGCTTTAAGATGAGCGGCGGTACCGAGCTGCCTCTGGAACGAATTAACGGCCACAACCTCAATTACCTTAAAGCCCGTAGGGAACACTTCAAGATCCTGGTACGGCAGTACAGCATCTTAATTGTATTTAAGGTGTTGATCGCCGGGAGTTTACTCTTGTTGGGCGGAGCCTTGGTCTTTGAACGCCAGATGAACATCGGTCAGTTCGTCGCTGCCGAGATCGTAATCGTGCAAATCATTAATTCGGTTGAAAAGCTGGTCTACAGCATTGAAACCATCTACGATGTATTTACCGGCGTGGAAAAACTTGGCAATGTCACGGACCTGGGCCTGGAAGAACACGACCGGGAAGGCTTTACCGCCCAGGACCTTGATAAAGAAGGTCCTATATCTGTAGAGCTAGATAAGGTGTCCGTCCGCAGCCACATCTGGGATGAGCCGGTGCTCCGCGAACTCAGTCTTTCCATTGAGGCCGGAGAGAAGGTGGGCATCGTGGGCACTACCGGGGCGGGCAAATCGGTCGTATTGCAGCTCATCGCGGGCTTGCATGAGGAATTTGAAGGCTCCCTTAGTTTTAATGGCTGGCGTTACTCCAACATTAAGCCTGATAGCCTTCGCCGCTTAACGGGCGACAACCTCCAGGCCGAAGACCTTTTTGAAGGCACCGTAATGGAAAATATTTCCATGGGTAGGGATGACATTTCTACCGATGATGTGCACGAAGCGCTGGAAACCCTCGGTATGGGGCGTTTTATAAAAGATCTCCAACACGGTATTCATACCCAGCTCCCGGCTTCCGGCATTGGTCTTTCTAGTGGCATCCGCCGGCGTATCATCATGGCGCGCAGCCTGGTGGGAGGGCACCGCCTTATGCTTTTGGAAGATAATTGGGGGTACCTCTCCGATGAAATACGGGAAATCTGGCTCGAGCGAATCATTAAAAACCCCGGCCACACCCTCGTCCTGGTGAGTAATGACCGCGATATCCTCCAGCGCCTGGACCGTTTATACCACTTAGAAAATGGAAGAATCCAGCGCAGCGGCAGTTACGAGGCGCTTAAAGATGATCTGCCATGCTAAACATCTCGGAAAATTCGGTGGCGCATCGCATCAACCCGCGCAAATACAGCTCGCTACGTAGTTTTGAAGACGAAAACGAAACCCGGCGCCGCCCCAAGCGGCTGCTGCTCATCTTCGTGGTGGTCTGCGTGGTTCTTTTCTTCCTCCCCTGGACACAGAATATCCAGGCCAATGGCCAGGTTACCAGCCGTCACCCCAGCAATAGGCCCCAAGACTTACAGTCGGTGATCAGCGGCCGCATCGAAAAATGGCACGTAGCAGAAGGCGACTTCATAGAAAAGGGCGATACCCTTCTCACCCTCAGCGAGGTGAAAGACAGCTATTTTGACCCAGACCTACTGGTTCGCACCCGGGAGCAGATCAAAGCCAAAAAAGCTTCCCGGCAGAGCTACCGCGAAAAAGCAGAAGCCCTGGCCGAGCAAATCACGGCCCTCACCGAAGCCCGAAAATTAAAACTCTCGCAAGCGGCCAATAAAAGACGTATGAGCGCCCTCAAAGTAGAGGCCGACAGCGTAACCCTCATCGCCCAGCAAAATCAAGATTCCATTGCCCTCAATCAATACCGCCGGGCTCAGCGTCTCTACGAGCAGGGCCTGTATTCCCAAACCGATTTAGAAAACCGCCGCCAAAAGTGGCAGGAAGCCCGCGCCAAGCGCATTAGCGCCGAGCGGAAACTTCTCACCAGCCGCAATGGCTTGCTCAATGCAGAACTGGAAATCAATAACCTGGCCGCCGATTTCCGTCAAAAAATAAGCAAGGCCCGCAGCGAACGCTTATCCGCCTTATCCAACCAGTACACCGCCGAAGCGGAGATAAGTAAACTCAAAAACCAACTGGCCAATTACCAAATCCGCCGCGGTAATTATTTTGTAAAAGCCCCGCAAGACGGCTATTTTACGCAAGGCATCAACACCGGCGTAGGCGAAACCATCAAAGAAGGCACCCGTATAGCCACCCTCATGCCCGCCAGCCTCGACCTGGCCGTTGAAATGTACGTGCGCCCCATAGACCTTCCGCTCCTCAATAAAGGCCAGCCCGTACGCATCCAGTTTGACGGCTGGCCCGCGGTCTTTTTCTCTGGCTGGCCCGGAGTATCCTTTGGAACTTTTGGCGGGCGCATCGTAGCCATTGACCGTTTTGCGAGCCGCCAGGGCAAGTTTC
>CAJXMS010000248.1 GCA_913056475.1 uncultured Bacteroidota bacterium | reverse complement strand
TCCTTTAATTTGAAAACTATCCAGGGCAATGACCGCCTTTTTCCAGGGAGAATAATCATGGGGCTGCTGCTGTCCTTGCAACTCGAAGATGGTAAAGACCTTTCCCGTATCCAGTTTTACTTTGAGATCGCCCATGGTAAGGCCATACATGTGATACTTAAAGGAAAGGGTAGATTCCTGATAGCGGCTGGCGTCAAATGTGGGGGAAACAAGGGAGCTGCTATCGCCCTGGTTGGAAAGAGGGGGGTTGGACAAGTACAGGTAGTGACGGCCCCGCACACTGTCGGGGTCAAACAACGGACCGGAAAGGGCATTACCCACGTTGTTGTAGGCTTGCGCAAAGCCTACCTTCCAGGTAATACTGGTATAAGGGTTTATTTGCCAACAGCTTTTTAAGGAAGTGCTATTGAAACGCTCCTTTTCAAAATCTCTAAAGGTGGGTAAGGTGTCCTGGGCCCGGCAAGTGGTTTGAAAAGCCTTTCCAAGGGTATATGGGGAGGTATCGTTGCTGCATATCCGCCGTACATAGAACTTGTAGCGGGTATTGGGATTGAGATGGGAGAGGGTAAGGCTATTGCCGTTGACCACCTGGCTAAGGCCGGTGCCGTGGCGGAATTCTGCTTCTTCGTATTCCACCAGATAAGTACCGGAACCGCCGGTCCAACCCAGGGTGGCAGAAAAAGCCCCCAGGGAGTCCGCGTACACCGAATCCGGCCGCTGACAGCTCGGCGCATTATCCACGCGGATGTCGTCTAAAAGAAGACGATTCGCGTCATAGGCTGGAGCTTTACCATCGGCATGAAAGCGAAGCTGCACGGTGTCGCTGTAGCCAGCCAGAGCGGCGTGATGATACTGCCAGTTGGTGTCATTGCCGCGAAAGCGATAGAGTCTTTTCCATTGTCCAGTGCTATCCTTTATTTGGACCTTAAGAATGGTGGTATTTGAAGTATCGGGGTACCATTCGTCATTAAGACTATAAAGGAAGAAGGAAAGACGGGGGTTGGTGAGCCCGGTGATATCGATTGACGGGAGCTCTAAGTAGCCGTTTTCCCTGGAGTTAGAAACATCAACAGAAGCAAAAAAGGTAGCGGGACCAACGTTTGAATGGTCTTTCACAAAATCCGCACTGTAATACGGATTTCGTACGGAATAATCTACGCGCCATTTATTTAAGAATGTAGTACCATAATTTTGGTAGCAGGTTAGTTCTTTGTTGTAAAAAGGCTCATGCCAGGGGGCGGTCAGGGTAGCGCAGCCGGTAGTGAAATACCAGGGGCCGCTCCAGGCACTTTGCTGGCCGCCGGCACAACTGTCCCGGAGGTAAAATTGAAAACGGGTAGCGGGCGGTAGGCCCGTTAAATTGAAGGTGTCATTTACGGTGGCATTGGTGATGAACTGACCAATCCCGGCCGTGGTAAAGCGGATTTCTTGTTTGGCGCTGCCGGTATGCTCACTGATGATGGTGGCCTGGTAGGGGCCTATATGGCTAATTGCCTTCAGATTGGGCAGGCCACAGGCGGGTTTCTCGATCACTTCTACATCGTCCAGCAGAAGATCGGCCAGGCGGCGGGGGGAGCCAAAGGGCGGGTCCGGGTATTCAAAAATGATCCGCAGGGTGTCTGACCCCAGGCTATCCAGGGAGAGGCCAAATTTTTTCCAATGGGGGTGATTTTGGGTATAATCCAGTAACGGGATACGCTGGCCGGCGGCCTCGGCAAAAACCTTAAAATTATAGGCCGGATTGTTTAAGGTATCCCGGCGAAAAAGCCAAAACCGCAAAAAGGGATGCTGGAAACTGTCAATGCGGAAGTAGGGGGTGCTAAGCCAGGCTTTACCCTCAATCCATTTAGGCATACATACGGCATATCCGGAGGAAATGCTATCGGTATGATCGAGAAAACCTTCGGCAAAGCCCTGCGGCTTAAGGAAGGGAGCATTGTGGTTGGGATATATGAACCGCCAGTGCCAGCGACTTACTCCAGAATTACCCCAAAATTGAGGTAAAGTATCCTGGATAAAAGGTTCTTTTGGGAAAGAGCTTAGAATACTGTCGGAGGGCAGGTCCACATAAAAGAAATCACTAGACCAACTGCCCAGACTCGTCGCTCCACAGCTATCGCGGATATAGATGTCATAAGCGGTATCCTGGCTTAAGCCCGTAATGGTGATGTTGTTCTGAGTGGTTTGCACTAAGGTGCCCTGGCCCAGCGTGTAGCCATGAGGTCCGTATTCTAACTGATATCCTACGGCGGAGGAGGAAGGAAACCAATGTAAGCTTACAGAACTGCTGTCATAGCTGGTCAAAATGGGGCGGCTAATATCATTACATCGCTGGGCCTGCAGTTGATCCGTACAGAGGAATATAAGCATCAGAAAGAAATGAGCAAGATAAAGAAGGGGAAAGTATCTTTTCATAAACAATCTTTTTAAGCGCATTTCTGGCTTACCCTAAACCAAGCAGAGTAATCGGGTAGTTTTAGAAATAGTTATTACAGGTAAAGTTTGGATGTCAGTAATTAATCATCAAGCATACTGGAATCCAACCTAATTTTCATTTCCTGTTCTTGACAAGAATTGATAAGCATTGGAACTCCCCTGCTTTCTGATTGCCCTTTAAAGTAGTAGGGGGACCACAATATTTGATTAGAAGTAATCAGAGTACTGTGATTTGTAAAAACAGTACTATCGGGAAAGTAGGTCTGCGCATAACCTCCTACATCCTTGCGATACACCACTTCCTGGCCATCCCGAAAAGGCCCCACCAAATAGCGCGGCTCGGTCGGAGTAACATCAATATGACTTAAAATGCCCCCTAGGACTAAAGTATCTTGGTCACTAAACGGGTAGGGTGTTGATATGGTAAATGAAACATCCGCTTTCGGCGCGTTGTAATATAAATCACCCACCTCCAAGTCTCGATTATGCGGAATAGCTGTCAGTAAAAGACTCGGTGACTGACCCTGGTCTCGCAGTCTGTTTATGTAGATATTGTTGTATATCTTCTCATCGTACGAAAGCACGAATTCGCCGTTGGGTCCGGTCCATACACGGTCCAGGTATTCTGCCCCTCCCTGGTTGAACATAGTTACGGGCTTGTCCAATTGGAGGCCTACCTGAACCCCTTCTACCGGCTCGGGATTATCACAGGATTCTAAAATGCGTCCGCGTAGGGTATACTTATCCTTTTGTTCCTGCTCACAGGCGCTGCCCAGCAGGACAGCCAGGAGGACGAGAATGGTACTGAATCTTTTCATGGCTTTTAGTTTTTAATGAAGGAGACTTGAAAATGATTATCAATGCTGGAAGCGCGGAGGTAATAAAAGCCCGGGGCTAGGTTTTTTACGTTTATCCCATCGTATAGATGACCTCCGAGATATTGGAGCGACTTTTCATGGAATGTGCCACCCCCACCTTACCTAATTATAGTTA
>CAJXMS010000247.1 GCA_913056475.1 uncultured Bacteroidota bacterium | reverse complement strand
GAATAAGCATAGCCAGGCCACTGCCCAGACCGGGAATAAGACCGATGAGGGGATCCAAACCAAAACGCCACCGCGTGCCGGGAATGGTAAACTGGGTATCCAGCCAGCGGGCCAGGGGTTCCAGTTCGGGATATGCTGGAGGGCGGGAAGGCATGGTAGCAGGATAATTTTTAATTCACAAAAAAGCAGCGCCAGCCGGGCAGGGCTCCTTTGGCCGGAAGGCCGTACCCCCCACCTGCAGAGCTACTTGTGCCGCGCGGCCAGCAGCGTGTTTTTAAGAAGACTTACGCGGGTCATGGGCCCTACGCCGCCCGGTACGGGGGTGATGTAGGCCGCCTTGGAGGCCGCCTTTTCGTAGTCGATATCGCCCACCAGGCGGTGGCCGCTTTTCTTGCTTTTGTCCACCACGCGGGTGGTACCTACGTCTATGAGCACCGCCCCTTCTTTTACCATATCGGCCGTCACGAAGTGGGGTTTGCCCAGGGCCGCGATGATGATATCGGCGCTGCGGAGCAGTTCGGGCAAATTGGTGGTGCGGCTGTGGGTGAGGGTCACGGTGGCATTGCCCGGGTAGCCGTTGCGGCCCATGAGGATGCTGATGGGCAGGCCCACGATGTGGGAGCGACCCACCACCACGCAGTGTTTGCCGCCCGTCTCGATGTTGTAGCGGTCCATCAGGTCCAGGATGCCCATGGGCGTAGCGGGCAGGTAGCTGGGGAGGTTCAGGGCCATTTTGCCCAGGTTTTCCGGGTGAAAGCCATCCACATCTTTGGCCGGATCGATGGCCATAAGCACCTTCTGCTCATCGATGTGGCGCGGCAAAGGCAGCTGCACGATGAAGCCATCCACCGCCGCATCTGCATTGAGGCGCTGCACCTCCTGGAGCAGTTCCGCCTCGGTAATGGTTTCCGAGAGACGCACCACGTCGGACACAAAACCCACCTCTTCGCAATCGCGCACTTTGGCCTTCACGTAGGTTTGGCTGGCGCCGTTGCTGCCCACCAGCACGGCCACCAGATGGGGCGTTTTACCGCCTTTTTCCTGGAGCTTCTTTACTTCCGCCGCTATCTCCTGACGAATAGATTGAGAGGTAGCGCGGCCGTCTAATTTGATCATGGGGATGGCTTTTCTTGAAGGGGCCAAAATTAGGGATTTTCTTCCCCTTGTGGTGGCGGGTGGGGCCTGGCGGCCAAATGTGCGGCCGGGCGCGGCCGGGCTGTTCCTCTTTTTTCTATATTCGCAACTTATACAGAAGTGTCCCATGCGCCATTGGCCTCACCTTAGTAACCGGAAGCATCACTGGATGTCCTGCCCAGCAGGCGCCGGGGAGCAGGCGTGGTGGCCGGAAGCAAGGGAGCTGTTGTAGAAAATATAACACCCCCAAAAAAGCCTACCAAAAGCCCGCTCCTTTCCGAGCGGGCTTTTTTTATGGCGGCCCCAAAGAAGCAAGGTATGGACGGTATTCTAAACAGTCTGGAAAAACAAAAACGCCGCGAAAAGCAGCGCATCCTGGAAGTGCAGCGCCTTCCGGAAGGCGCTACGGAATGGCAGCTCCTGCAGGAGATCGAGGCACTTACCCACGAGCTAAAGGGGGAATTGACGGGCTTTTTCCAGCACCACCGCCGGCTGGAACAGCAGCAAGTGCACCTGGAAAACACGGCCCCCCTGCCCAGCTCGGGGCGGCTGCGCCTGCGCGCGCAAGTCACGTCGGTAGACCGAAAATGGGTGTGCATCAAGGTACACTGCCACGCGCTGGGCCCCCGCGGAGAGCACCGGCGTTTGGCCCGGGTAAGCTATCAATTCCGCCGGAAGGCTTAGGGCGGGCCACGGCGCGTCCCTTTTGCTTAGACCGCCGCAAGAATTCGAGCAAGCCCCACCTGCCGGACATTAAGCGGGTAGCAGGGCCGTAAGGGCTGCTTACAGGGAAAAGCAGCAGCCTGGTCTTTCGGGGGCGGCGGGGCAGGAAAATGAGGCTTTGTGCGCCTAGAGCCAGTGCGCCCTGCCCTTAAGGGTGTAAACCGTCCCGTTGGAGAGATGTCACGGAGGATTGATAAAGCGCATTTTGTTCACCCGAGCAAACAATTTTGTCTATTTTTGTTCAATGGAGTACACGTTTAGTCGTTTGCAAAATGCTTTTCAGCACCAGTTGCGCCATACCCCCACGCAAATGGTACGTAGCGCCATGGCGCAAATCAACTGGAAACCCCGCCTGGTAGGCATCAAAGGCGCCCGGGGGGTAGGGAAAACCACCCTGGTGCTCCAATACATCAAACTCCATCTAAGCCATCAGCTCCCCGAAACGCTCTACGTAAGCCTCGACTCCCTTTGGTTTGCCGAGCACAGCCTTTTAGATCTTGCCGAACTCTTTATCCAAGCAGGCGGTCGGTACCTCTTTTTAGATGAAGTTCATAAATACCCCAACTGGTCCCAAGAACTGAAAAATTGCTACGACCAATTTCCGCAACTCAAAATCGTTTTTACGGGCTCTTCCTTACTGGAGATCCTTAATGCCCGGGCGGATTTGAGCCGCCGGGCGGTTATGCACGAGTTACCGGGCCTATCTTTCCGGGAATATCTGTCCTTAGAAAATGACCGGCAGCTTCCCTCCTATTCGCTTGCCGATATCCTTTTCAGCCATCAGGATATTGTGCCCACTATTGTAGATCAAGTCACTCCTTTGCGCCATTTTCCAGCCTATTTGCGAGAGGGCTACTATCCATTTTACCGCGAGCATGATCAGGCGTTTAACCAAAAACTACAAGAGATGGTCCAACTTGCGCTGGACCTAGAACTGCCCGTATTGCGCAAGGTGGAAACGGCTTACCTGCCCCGGATAAAACAACTCCTTTACATCATTGCCCAGGGGGTTCCCTTCATTCCCAATGCCACCAAGCTGAGCCATAAGATCCACATCGAGCGCAGCACTCTTTTGCGCTATTTTCATTACCTGGCGGAAATGAACCTTACCCACAATCTTTTTAAAAGGGCCCGCGGCATTAGCCAATTACAAAAACCACAAAAAATTTACCTCCGCAACCCCAATCTTATGTTTGCGCTGGCCGACAGAGAGGTAAACCGGGGAAGTTTGAGGGAGACCTTCCTCATCAGTCAGTTGGCCCCCCAATGTCAAATACAATACCCCCCTTTCGGCGATTTCTGGGTGGAAGATCAGTACCTTATTGAAGTGGGGGGACGAGACAAAACGGCTCGGCAGCTAAAAAACGCTCCACAGGGTGACATAGCGGCCGACCAAATTGAGTACGGTCATGGCCACAAGATCCCCCTTTGGCTTTTTGGCTTCTTGTATTGACGCTGCGCGTCTTAAGCAACTCGGCGAACAGCGGGCCGGTGGCAAGCCCCTTTTGATCACTTCGGGTAAGTACGCTAAGGGCGGGCCACGGCGCGTCCCTTTTGCTTAGACCGCCGCAAG
>CAJXMS010000246.1 GCA_913056475.1 uncultured Bacteroidota bacterium | reverse complement strand
GGGTCTTCTTCCATCCGCATCCGGGGGCTGTCCACCTTTGGCGATAACGACCCTTTGATCTTGGTAGACGGCATCGTTTATGACTCAGAAGGCCTCAATGCCCTTAACCCTCAGGATATCGCCAGTGTAAATGTCCTCAAAGACGCTACGGCAGGGATTTACGGGGTACGGGCGGCCAATGGGGTTATCATTATCAAAACCAAAAGCGGCCAGGCCAACCAAAAACCGCAATTTACCTTCAGCGGCTACTACGGTATGCAAGAGACCGCCCGGAAGCTCGACCTGCTCAACGCCTCCGAATACGCCGTGGTCAAAAACAATGCCTTTGCCAACGGTGGCCAGCCGCTACCTTTTGCCAACACCAGCCTGGGCGAAGGCACTGACTGGCAAGAAGAGGTATTCGAAACCGCCCCTATTCAAAATTATAACCTCAGTATAAGCGGCGGCACCGATAAAACCACCTACTCCATCGGGGGCTCTTACTTTGATCAGCAGGGTATCGTAGGTCTGGACAAGGCCCAGTTTAGGCGGTACAACGGGCGGGTAAACCTTACCACCCAGCTTTCCACCCGATTGAAACTCAAAAGTGTGCTGCTGTACACCAACGAAACCCGGAACACCCTTCCGGAAAATGGCATCGGTTCGGTACTCTATAATACCGTAAATGCCTTCCCTACTGAACCCGTGCGCCAGGCAGATGGGCGTTTCAGCTACCTGGAAGAAGTGAACGACATCATCAACCCCATACAGCAAATGGCCAACACCTTTAATGAAGCGCAGGTCAACAAATTTGTGGGGAAGGAGGAGCTGGTCTTCGACATCAACGAGCACCTGAGCTTTACCAATCGCTTCAACTACAACTATGCTGCCGTAAAGGGTAAAACCTTTTCGCCGCTGGTATGGTACGGGCCCGGTAAGGCCCAAAACACCGCCGCCAATGAAGACCTGGATCCCGTTACCGTAGAGATCGCCGACAGCGTATTTCTGGAGCGGGGAGCCAGTGTATACGAAAGCCAGGAAACCTTTGTAGACCTTACCTACGAAAGCTTCCTAAACTACGACCGCACCTTTGGCAATCACCACCAGGTAAAAGCTACTTTGGGCGCCTCCATTTTTAACCGCAGTGG
The DNA here is from genome assembly GCA_913056475.1 of uncultured Bacteroidota bacterium. Taxonomy (GTDB): domain Bacteria; phylum Bacteroidota; class Bacteroidia; order Flavobacteriales; family Schleiferiaceae; genus CAJXMS01. The sequence goes on along the minus strand of CAJXMS010000246.1, from coordinate 2,306 downwards.
CGAGGGCCTGAACGCCACCGCCTTCAACATCCCCAACAACTCGGAAGAGTTTGCCGATATCTCTGCCAATCAAGCAGAAGGCGGCTTTCTGAACAATGCCGGTTCTTACCAATTCGAAGAGCGGCTGCTCTCCACTTTCCTTCGTGCCGAGTACAATTACAGGCGCAAGTACGTCTTCTCCGCCATCGTGCGCCGCGATGGCTCCTCCAAGTTTGGCCCCAATAACCGTTACGGGATATTCCCGGCCTTTTCGGGCGCCTGGCTTTTCTCGGAGGAAGACTTTTTTAAGGTTGATTTCATCGAGTTTGCCAAACTCCGCCTCAGCTACGGGGTGTCCGGCAACGACCAAATTCCCAATTTCGCTTTTCGCGCCCTGCTCGACGGCGAAGGGGTAGCCGTTTTTGACGATGTGATCACCCAAGGGGTGGCCATCGGGCGGGCCGCCAATCCAGACCTCAAATGGGAACCCACCCGCCAGTTTAATGCCGGGGTAGACCTCACCCTACTGCGCAACTTTAACCTCACGGCCAACTATTACGTCAAGAACACCAATGACCTGCTTTTCCAGCCGCAAGTATCGGCGCTGCTGGGCGCCTACGGTCCCGGGGGCTTCCCCCCTTTTGTAAACGCGGGAGACGTGGTGAACCGCGGTCTGGAACTGGAGCTGGGCTACCGGACCAGCCCTAAGGCCCCCGTCGACTTTTCGGTAAACTTCAACCTCACCACCCTGCACAACGAAGTAATGAGCGTACCGCAAGGCGTGGACTTTCTGCCCGGCGCCAGCTTTGGCGTAGGAGGCAATGTGGCCACCCGCTTTGAGGCTGGCTTCCCCATCGGCTATTTTGTAGGACTGGAAACCAATGGCGTGTATCAAACCGCCGGTGAAATTGAAAACGGTCCCCAACAAGACGGGGCCCAGCCCGGAGACCTCCGCTTTGTGGATCAAAATGGCGATGGCGTGATCAGCTTTAACGACAATTCCGATCGTGTGCAGCTCGGCTCTCCTATTCCCGACCTTACCATGGGGCTTTCCCTAAATGCCAGCTATAAAGGCTTTGATGCCTCCGCTAGCCTCTATGCCGCGCTGGGCCAGGAGATTATTCGGAACTACGAACGCCAGCAGCCCTTTGCCAACCAGCTTTCTTATTACATCAACCGCTGGGTAGGCCCTGGCACCAGTAAGGAGGTCCCCCGCCTCACGACCGGTCAAACCCGCAATACCGTCTTTTCTGATTTTTACGTGGAAGATGGCTCCTTTTTGCGGGTGCGCAACGTCCAGCTCGGCTACACCCTGCCCACTGACTGGTTTGCCAATAGCACCGTGCAAACCCTCCGTCTCTATATCTCCGTCAATAACCTCTACACCTTTACCCGCTACCGGGGTTACGACCCGGACATCGGCTCGGCCGGCGGTACCCTTAGTGCGGGCGTAGACAACGGATTTTACCCCCAAGCCCGCACCTTCATGGGCGGCTTTAACCTCAAATTTTAAGCAGTATGAAAAGCCAATGGCTAATTCGATTCCGCCCGGTGGCCCTCCTTTCCCTTCTTTTCCTGGGGGCTTGTGAAAAACAACTGGATTTAGATCCGCCTTTTACGCAGGACGCCGAAAACTATTTCAACAGCCCGGAGGATTATGAGCTCGCCCTGGTAGGCGCTTACGACCTTACCCAGGCCTCCTTCCTCAATCTCTGGATCGGCGAAATTGCTTCCGATAACTCCATTGCCGGGGGCGAAAGTGTCACCGACACGGAAGGCCTGCACGAGATTGACAACATGAATCACGGCGGAGTGAATAACGAGTTACGCAATATCTTCCGTTGGTATTACGCCGGCGTAAGCCGTTGCAATTACATCATGAGCAATGAGGCTAAGATCGACTTTGATGGCAAAGACCAAATTCTGGCGGAAACCCGTTTCCTGCGCGCTTACTATTACTTCCAGCTGGTAAAGTATTTCGGCAGTGTCCCCCTGATCATAGACAAACGACTGGGCGCCGATGAAGTGACGGAAATAGAGCGGAGCCCCGTAGAAGAGGTGTACGCCCAAATGGAAAGCGACCTGCGCTTTGCCGAGGAAAATCTTCCCTGGAACAACCCCATTAAAGGACGGGTAGATAAAGGCACGGCGCTATCTCTTTTGGGCAAAGCCCTCCTCTATCAAGATAAAACGGGAGCCGCCGCCCTCGTGCTGGACCGGGTGATCACCGAGGGGCCCTATGATCTCGTCAATGATTATAGCACCTTGTTTCTGGCCAGTAATGAAGACAATCAAGAGGTGGTCTTTTCCGTAGAGTATTCGGGGCT
>CAJXMS010000245.1 GCA_913056475.1 uncultured Bacteroidota bacterium | reverse complement strand
TCATCTGCCTTGGCTTTCTCCTCCTTAGAAGGAGGTTCGCCTACACCGGTAAGAAATTTCTGGCCCGCCATATACACGATCTGCCCCAGCAGCATGCCTATGCCCGCCATGCCAAAACCGTAGTGCCAGCCGATCTCTTCGCCTACGTAACCTACCGCCAGGGAGGCCGCCGCCGCGCCGATGTTAATCCCGATGTAGAAAATGGTAAATCCTTTATCGCGCCGGATATCGCCTTTCTTATAAAGGCCCCCTACCATGGTAGAGATATTGGGCTTCAGGCCGCCTACACCGATCACGATGAGTAAGAGCCCCAGATAAAAAGCCCACATTTGCTCTACCGCCAGGATGCCGTGGCCCGCGCAGAGGACCAGCCCGCCTACCAGTACCGAGCGCTTCTGCCCAATAAACTTATCGGCCAGAATTCCGCCCGGGATCGACATCACGTACACCAGCATCGTATACCAGCCGTACAGGGCCAGGGCCTCGTTGCTATCCCAGCCCAGGCCGGGGTTATCGCCTACTACTTCTGATGTAATGTACAGGGTAAGAATGGCCCGCATCCCGTAGTAGGAAAACCGCTCCCACATCTCCGTAAAAAACAAGATGTACAGCCCCACCGGGTGCCCGAATAATTCTGTGCGTTTGATTTCTTGTGCTTGCGCCATAGTATTGAGTTGATTGATGAATGCAGCCGCCGGGGCTTAGTTTTCTGGGCCTGGCGGCCAAATGTGCAACATTCTTATCGATTAGCTTTAGAGGTTTTCCAGCAAGAAATCCGTCATCATCCGGTAGAGGTGATAACGGGTATTGCCCCCGGCAATGCTGTGCGTCCGGTTGGGGTACACGAACATATTGAATTGCTTATCGGCCTCCACCAGGGCGTCCACCATGCGCATGGTATTCTGCAGGTGCACATTATCGTCTCCCCCGCCATGCACCAGCAGGTAAGGATCTTCCAGCTTATCCACGTGATTGATGGGCGAATTATCATCGTAGCCCGCCCCATTTTCCTGCGGAAGGCCCATGTAGCGTTCCGTATAGATGTTGTCATAAAACCGCCAGTTGGTCACCGGGGCCACGGCAATGGCGGCCTCAAAAACTTCCGCTCCTTTGGTAAGGGCCAGGCTGCTCATATAGCCACCGTAACTCCAGCCCCAAATGCCGATCCGCTCGGCATCCACGTAGGGCCTATCCGCCAGGTATTTTCCAGCCGCTATCTGGTCCTCGGTTTCGTATTTGCCCAGTTGCTTATACGTGATATCCCGGAAATCTCGCCCTCGGCCACCCGTACCCCGGTTGTCCACGCTCACCACGATGTAGCCTTCCTGGGCTAGTAGTTGGTACCAGAAGTAGTTGAAGCTGTCGTACTGATCCTTCACCGTCTGGGCCCCGGGGCCACCGTAAACAAACATCAGGACCGGGTATTCCTTCGCCGGGTCAAAATCGGGCGGCTTGATCATCCAGCCATTCAGCTTTACGTCATAATCAGTAGTGAAACTAAAAAACTCCTTGGGGGCTAAGTCGTATTGAGTCAGGCGCTCTTTAAGAGAAGCATTATCATTGATCGTGCGCACTAAGTCGCCATTTTCTTCGCGAAGGGTTTCCAGCGGGGGGGTGTCGGTGCTGGAGTAGCGATTGATGAAGTAGGCAAAGCCCTCGCTAAAGGTGGCGCTATTCCAGCCGTTTTTGGGACTAAGCCTTTGCTGGCGGCGGCCTTTCATGTTGATGCGGTACACATTGCGGCGCAAGGGGCTCTCCTTGGCGGCCTGGTAGTACAGCCAGCCTTTTTCTTCGTCTATGCCGTAAAAAGTAGTAACCGGCCACTCCCCCTCGGTAAGCTGGCGGATCAACGCTCCATCTTCATCGTAGTGATAAATATGGTTAAAACCGTCTTTTTCACTGGTCCAGATAAAAGATTCGTCTTCCAGGAAGGTGAGGTCGTCATCTATTTCGATGTACGTATCGGCGGTTTCTTTCAGGATGGGTTCCACCTCTAGCTCGTCTTTGCTTTCCATTTCTGCTTCCCACAAGATGAGTTCGTTCTGGAGGCGATTGAGGGTGGTGATCACCAGCTCGTCATCATCCTGGGTCCACTGAATGCGGGGGATGTATTCGAAGGTGTCGGGAATGCTTACCGGATGGTCCTTTTGGCGGGCCAGGTCGTAGAGGTGGATTTGTACTGCGGAGTTAGCTTCGCCCGCTTTGGGGTACTTAAACACTTCCTGCTGGGGGTAGAGCCCCTTGCCAAAAAGATCCATAGAAAAGGTAGGGACTTCGCGCTCGTCAAATTGGTAGTAGGCGATATAGGTCCCCTCGGGCGACCAGTGAAAACCTTTGTGGAAGCTGAATTCTTCCTCGTACACCCAGTCTACCGCGCCGGCGATGAAGGCATCTTCCTGGCCCTTTCCAAAGCGGATAATACTACCATCGCTCAGGTCTTGCACGTGCATGCGGTTGTTGTACACAAAGGCTACCTTGTTTTCGGTAGGTGAAAAATCCGCCAGGCGCTGCTTGCCGGGTACGCGCAGGGAATCGAGGGAATGCGCTTCCAGATCGTAGATGTAATAAAAACTTTTGCTGCTATGGCGGTAAATGGGCTCCGTCTGGGTAGCCAGCAGGAGCATGGTTTCGTCGGGATTAAACTGGTATTGATCAAAAACCAAGTTCTTGCCGGTGTGCTTTTTAATCCCTGCGGTGGTCAGCAAAGTATCCACCGTTTCCCCGGTTTGGTAGCGGCGTTTTAGAATGGCCGGCCCATCTGCGGTGCGGCTTAAGGTGGTAAAATGCTCCCCGTCTTTCATGGACCTAAGCCCCCGGGTGGTGCGGCCGTAGAAGCGGTATTCTTTCCAAACATTCTCAAGGGTTACTTTTTTATCTTGTGCCCAGCTAAAACCGCTGGCCATAAAGAGGGTCAGCAGGACATAGGCAGAAAAAGAAGATCGCATGGGTGACAATTTTAGCGCCGAAAATAGGATAAAATAACCAGACCATGGAGTACCAGCCCATCGGGGAAGCCGCGGTGCGGCACTTTCAAAAAACAGTAGGCGCCGATTTCGTCCTAACGCACCCGGAGAAGCGGGCTGCTTACGGGCACGACGAGACGGAAGACCTGCAATTTCCACCGGAAGTGGTGGTAAAAGCCCGGAGTACGGAAGAAGTGGCGGGCGTACTGCGCTACTGTCATCAGCACCGTCACCCGGTAACGGCCAGTGGCGCCCGTACGGGTTTGAGCGGGGGCGCGCTGCCCGTAAAAGGCGGTGTAGCCCTGAACCTGGAGCGCATGGATCAAATCCTGCAAATAGATGAACGCAACCTCCAGGCGCGGGTACAACCGGGCGTGATCAACCAGGTATTTCACGAAGCCTGCCGGGAGAAGGGCCTCTTCTATCCGCCCGATCCCTCCAGCTGGGGCAGCAGCACCCTGGTCCTGCTAAGGGCCCACAATGCCGGCGGCCCCC
>CAJXMS010000244.1 GCA_913056475.1 uncultured Bacteroidota bacterium | reverse complement strand
GGCCCCGATGGCAAGGAAGTGGAACGCGAAGTGGAAACTTTCACCTGGGAAAAATTAGACTTTGTGGATAAAGTGCGGGAGGCTTTTAAGCTCTAAACCACTCCGGTACTTGCCTTCAGATATCAACCCGCTCCCTTTTGGAGCGGGTTTTTTTTGGGCGGTCGCTCAAGCTCCCTTTCGCTATTGCCCAGAGAAACCCGGAGAAGACACAGAGCCCCACAGAGCGCCCCAGAGAACCTCTGCTTTAAACAAAAAGGAGCGCAGCGAAGGCGGCGCTGGGCCAAAAGGAACGCAGCGAGCGCGGCGTGAGGCGGAAAAAGTCGGGAAGCCTGGCTGCCCATCCAGATAGTTCCCATACCGGTAACTTTTTGTATCTTCGCAAAAACTCAAATTAATGTGAGGGTCATTGCGAAGCGAACACTGCGGGCGTTTTGGCAGAAGCACGCCGATTGCCAAGAGGCCCTCAAGTCTTGGTACAGGGAAACGGAAAAATCTGAATGGCAAAACATCAACGATTTAAAAAAGGATTACCCCAGTGCCAGTATTTTAAAAGAAAACCGAATTGTCTACAATATTAAAGGCAATCATTACCGACTTGTCGTGAAGTTTAACTTCGAATTTCAAATATGTTGGATAAGATTCATCGGCACGCATGCCGACTACGATAAAATTGACGCCCATCACATCTGATTATGAAAATAGAGCCGATACGCAACGAAAGGGACTACCAGAAAGCCTTGCGCCGACTGGAGGAAATTTTTGACGCCTCCCCAGGAACGGAAGCGGGCGACGAACTGGAAATCCTTTCCATCCTGATAGACCGTTACGAAAACGAAACCGCTCCCATCGACCTGCCGGATCCCATTGAAGCTATCAAGTTCCGCATGGAACAGCTGGGCCTAAAAAAAAAGGATCTAGCGGAAGTGCTAGGTTACAAAAGCCGGGTAAGTGAAGTCTTGAATAAGAAGCGTAAGCTTTCTCTGGATATGATCCGTAAGCTGCACACAGGCCTCCATATTCCCACCGAGGTTCTAATCCAAGATTATTAAGTAGCAACCTTCCCGGGTGCGGTCGCTGGCGTTCCCTTTCGTCATTGCAACCCGAATTTCTGCGGGGCAGGCACAAAGCGCCATGGAGAACTTCTGCGTTATGGCGGGAAGCAACGCAGCGGCGCCGCGTTATCGCAGCGGGCGCCGCGTTAGGCAAAGAATGAACGCAGCGGACTCCGCGTTAGGCAGTGAAGCATGCTGCTGGGCCGATTTTTCTACATTTGAAAAACCCAACCTAATTAGATGTCGGCCTCCTCTTTACGCACCACCCGCAATGTTTTACAACTGATCGCCCGCCTGCGGCAGCCGCTGGGGGTGGACAAAAAACAGGTGGCCGCCGATTACGAGGTGCATCCCAAAACCATTGACCGCTACATGGACCTGCTGGAAGAAATTGGTTTTGTGATAGAAAGCGATCCGGCGGGTAGGTTACATTTGGCCGAAGGCCAAAAGCCCTTCCGTACAGAAGAAGGGGTCACCTTCTCGCTGGAAGAGGCGGCTATGCTGCGCGATGCCCTGATCAACCATTCCGATAATGAGCCCCGCCGGCGAGGTATTCTCGACAAACTCTTTACCATCACCGACATGGAATCGCTGGGGCAAACCATCAGTGAGCAACGCCAAAACCAACATATTCACCTGCTCAAACGGGCGCGCCAAAACGGCTTCCAGGCCCTGCTCAATGGCTATGCCAGCGCCCATAGCGGCACGGAAAGTACCCGCCGGGTGGAACCGATCCGCTTTTACCAATACTACCGCTACCTGGTGGCTTACGAGGTGGATAGCGCCATGACCAAGCACTACAAAATGGACCGCGTGCGCTCGGTGACCGTGCTCAATAAAAAAATGCAATACCGCGAACAGCACGCCCACTCCCCTACCGACGTTTTTGGCATGAGTGGTAACGAGGCCATTCCCATAGAGCTGAGCCTAAGCCTGCGGGCCAAAAACCTGCTGTGCGAGGAATTCCCGGATGCCCTTAATGAAGTGAAGGAAAAGGCCGGTGGGGGCTTTCACTTTCGAACCCAGGTGTACGCCCTGGAAGGGGTGGGCCGCTTTGTGGGCGGCTTGCTGGATGAAGTGGAACTGCCCCCGGACAGTCCCTTGCGGCCCTATTTGAGGGAGAAGTGGGCGGCCTTCGGCCAAAAGAGCCCGCGGCGAAAAGAGGACTCGGATTAAATTTTTTACCCTGTCTATCAGAACTTTGGCCAGCCCCTCGGATTTTTAAGGAGCGCTGGACACTATTTGTCCAAAAGGGATTTTTGCTTTGGGCCCATGTTTCCCAAAGCCCCGTCCAAAATACCTCGCAAGGCCTTTCTGCGCCGGCTGATAGGCCTGGCGGCGCTGCCGTGGTGGGCTTTGGCATCCGGGGGCCCCGAAGAGCAGCGCATGGTGTACGCGGGGCCGTCCGCTCGGCGCCTCTCTACGAGCCGGCAAGCACTCTCGGCAACCCATCCCCTCAAGCCCTGAACCGCCGCGGGGAGCGAAGTCCGGGGATTTTCCCGCTGCTTACGTATATTTGAAGGCGGCGCCCTACGGCCGCCGCCCAATATCGAAAACCATGAGGAAATTACAGTGGGCCCTCTCCCTGGCGCTCCTCTGGGGCGGCGCCAGCGGCCAAACAAGCATTTATGCTGGCTCCTACCCCGTCAGCAGTGCCCAGCGGTACACCTGGGACGGAACATACCTCTACCAGGGCCGCTACACCACCCCCAGTGCCATTCTTTACACCTTTGACGGTCAGCACATTTATCAAGGACGCTACCCCCACCGGAGCGCCATCCTCTATACCTGGGATGGCGAGCACCTGTACCAAGGCCCCTATCCCCACCGGGCCGACATCCTCTACACCATTGATAGTCAGCACGTCTACCAGGGCCCCTACCCCCACCGAAGCGCCATCCGCTACACCTTTGACGAAGCGCATCTCTACACGGGAAGCTACTCCCACCGGAGCGCGATTAGCCTCACCTTTGCGGGCCCAGTACCCCGTTGCCTTTGGGCCGTCCTCTAAGCCCCGCCACTCGCTGCGGTCTGGCTTAGGCCTGGCGGCCAAATGAGAGCGCCGCCCACGAGTGGCAATAATCCCCAATTGATGGCCAGGCCAGCAAGATCGCTCTCCCCTCCTGTACCCCCATAAGGCAACAGGCCCCCGGTAACCCTCAGAAGCCCCTGGCGGAAAAACGGGCCTCCAAATACCGGGAGCGTTCGTGACGCAAAAACATGGGCCATCCCGGCTTTCCCCTTCCGTTCTTTAGTCCAGATGGCTAAGCCCCCCTTAGGTTAAGCCATCGCCAAGCGCTAAGTTTAAGGGCTTAAAATGTAACGCCCCGCCGCCATGAAAAGCGTCCCTCCTGCATCTTCTCCAAATCTTTATTAACTTAGAACAAAACCATGAAAAGCGTCCTCCTGCATCTTCTC
>CAJXMS010000243.1 GCA_913056475.1 uncultured Bacteroidota bacterium | reverse complement strand
AACCCCCAATGGGGGTGTGCTGGTGACCAGTATCGCAGGCAATGGAGGAGAGGTAAGTCAAACCTACACTACCACCGGATTTAGCTACGATGAGCTGACGACGAACTACGAAGGCTTTTTTGTGGTGCATGACCCCCTACAAGCCATCAATACCGCTGATTTGACCACCTTTTTGGTGGTGGGCAGCTTTGCCCGGGATCAGGGCGCCGCACCGTCTTATGATGCGCAAACCTTCAATTACGGTTTCAATACCGGGCAAATTGCCAGTCAATTTGCCTATAGTGGTAGCCACCCCAACAATCTCAGCGCCAGCATTACCGTTGAGGAAATAGCTAATGATCGGGCCCGGGTTTTCGTAGAACTTACCAATACCATTGCCGGTGAGACTTACCCCATCCACGCCCACGACAAGGCCGATCCCAATACCACTCCTAACGGGACGCCTTACGATGAGACGCCCAATAGCGATGTACTGGTGCAGATGCCTACCAGTGACGGCGGCGACCTCCGGGTAGCGCAAATCTCCACCAAAAGTTACACGGAGCTTACCACCCAGTATGAGGCCTTCTTCGTAGTGCACGACCCTCTGCAGGCCGTGAATACCGCCGATCCTACCACCTACATCATTCTGGGCAATTTCGCCCGCTAGTGTAGTTTATCGGATTTTTGATTATCCAGCCGCCGCTCGAAGCTGATGCTTCAAGCGGCGGTTTTTGTTGGGCCAGGGTGGTTTAGAGCAAACCCTGTGGTTTTGCCCATCGAGCTGGGGGTATTAAATCAATCTGATCCTGGACTGCGCGAGTGGCGAAACCAGGTTAAAGGAGTGCGCCTGCTTCTTCCGGGGCTTTCTTTTGCTATGCCCTGAGCATTTTTCTAATCCCAAAGACGAAACCGCGACTTAGCAGCTGCCATGACCATCAGGTACGACTTTATAAACCGCCCTAATTAATGCTCCCCATCACCCTTTCCATAAATTCATTCAGGGCTTTTTTGCGGTCCTGGCCATCTTTGATGGCCTGCTGTACCTCCAGGGCGCCGTAGAAATTGGAGAGCAGCTCGCCCATCACTTCCAGCTCTTCATCTTTGATGCCCTTGGCCTCGGCCATGTGTTCGAGCAGTTCGGTGGTTTCTTTGACCCAGTCTTCGTCGTTTTGCTCGATGAAGTCCAGAGTGTGCTTGATGATGGGAAGTCGCATGGGATGTTTGTTTTAAGCGTTCACAAATTTTAGAGGATCGAAGATAAGCACTAGCGAGGCGCCCGCTCTTTCGACAGGGCAAATAAATATAAACTTTAATTATTAAAAATTATAATCGATAGACAAGTATCCAAAGAGGGCAGGGACTTTTTAATGGGCGCTTACTCCTCCTGCCGTAGGCGAAGGGACTATTTATCCTCGATATCCGCTATCATGACAACAATGCCCGTATCTAAAATGCAAAATATTAGGGATTTAAAAGGAGCGTTTGGCTGGATTTTCCAGAAATGAATGGGAACGTACTTTTCCTCCCTGCATGATTTAGAGCGGTAGGCTGCCTGATGATCAATATATCTTACCTCCTGCGGGACGCAGATGAGCGTGCAAGGGGGCAAATTTTAAATGACATCCACCAACGGGCTGGGTATTTAAGAGAGAGGTAGTTTGCCCTTAATATATAATGGCTCAGTTGAAGGGCGGAAGGAGGGCGGCCGCCACTTGACCCAGGCCTGTCGGCGCATCGGCAGTACTAAGCGCCATTAGACCAGCGCTTTATTTTTTTGAGCCTCGTTTTGCCAGGTGCTCCGCACAGTGTAAGAAGCGCCAAACGTGCGCCCCTGTGGCTTACCAGCGTTTGGTGAAGCCCAGGCCAACCTGTAAAAAGGTACTTTGCCGCTCCACCACTTCATTGACGTTTATGGTGGAATTCAAGATCGTTGTCTTTAAACGTAATCCGTAGCCGGAGTCTAGTTCATAGCCCAGTCCTCCTGCTACAAAGAAACCCATACCAGAGGTAGTGATTTCCCTTGGCTGGTTGTTTTGGGCCATATTATTGGTGGAAAGGCGGTAATTGCGATCGGCAATGATCATTTGGTTTTTGCCTACCTCTACGAAGTTAAAATCAACGCCACCTTGCACCAGGGCGTAAAATTCACTTTGCAGCGGAAAGATCTTAGCCAGTCCTAAGTGGATATGGGAGCGTGCTTCTTCTCCGGTTATGAGGGCGCGTTCAATGTAGGGGACCGTGCTCTGGCCGCGGTTTACCCTTTGTACTTCTAGGGTAAAATTTCCTTCAGCTCGTAAGGTGGCCCTTATAAAATTGGCCGTGAGGCTCCAGTTGGAGGGAAAGCGATAATCGAGCTCCAGCTCAAAGGAGAAAGCATTGTTGTAGCTCATATTATTGGCGAGCTCGCGCAGCTCAAACGGGTAACCGCCCAGCGAATTTTCTATCTGGTCTCGTATACGTGGGGCGCTGAGCAGGTTTTTGAGCCGGTTGTTATCCTGCCCACTGTAATAGGAGGCAGTAGCATCATTAGGGAGATAGTAACCGGCGTAGATACCAAAATTGAGGGTAGGAATGGTATCTACCCTGTTTTGAGCTGGCAAGAGGGAAGGGAGCAACAGGCCAGCCAGGAGTAGCCCGGTAGAGATCTGTAAGGACACCCGTTGTTTTCTCATCAGGGCTAAAGTAGGGTAAAAAGTTCCTCGCTTCTCAGGGACTCTTCTTTTCGCGCTTGCGCTCGGTCTCCTTCAGTAAAATCTTCCGCAGGCGAATGTGGTGGGGCGTCACTTCCACGTATTCGTCTTTGCCTACGTATTCCATGGCTTGTTCCAGGCTCATCCTCACGGGCGGGGCCAGCACCATCTTTTCATCGGCGCCGGCAGAGCGCATATTGGAGAGCTTTTTGGTCTTGGTTACGTTCAGGGCCATATCGTCGGCGCGGTTGTTTTCGCCTATTACCTGACCTTCGTACACTTCCTCGTTGGGCGCTATGAAGAAGCGGCCGCGGTCTTGGAGTTTATTGAGGCTGTAGGCAATGGCGGCGCCGGTTTCCATGGCAATCAGGGCCCCGTTGCGCTTGGTGAAAATATCGCCTTTCCAGGGTTCAAATCCCTGAAAGCGGCTGGATACCACCGCTTCGCCTTCCGTAGCGGTGAGAATGAGGTTGGTAAGCCCCATCAGGGCCCGGGCGGCCAGGCGGAAGAAGTGCTTTTTATTCTCGATCTCGAGGTCCTCCGACGGTTGGAGGTGCAAGTAAGCCTCGTGGACGAGCGCCGTGGTGTTGAGCGTGGCGGGTGCACCGTTCCCGCGCACCACATGAGCGAGGCGGCGGAGTTCATCGTAGATGCGGGCGAAGAGTTGCTCGGGGGCGCCGGGAGAGCCGTTGCGAAGGTCAGCCAAGAGACCGGAGATGGACGGTGAAGACATGGAGGGCTACGAATGGACAGATAAACCCAACGACGTTTGCAAAAAGAAGATATCCGTTCCCTGCACCCAGTTCCAGGCGTCGATAGCTCTTTTTCTCCCGTCT
>CAJXMS010000242.1 GCA_913056475.1 uncultured Bacteroidota bacterium | reverse complement strand
CCGTTTTCGCTTTGCAAGGTAGGGAGGTATATGCCCGCGGGCCAGTTGGAAGTGTGGAAGTGGAGAGGACTCACATTTGGCCCGCCGGGCCAAACTTCCGAGGCCATGGTGCGGCCGGTAAGGTCGCTTATCTGAACGCGATGGCTCTGTTTTTTAAGCCCGCTGTGTTCGAGTTTAAGCCGGTGCACAAAGGGATTGCGAACCTGAAGATGTTCTTGAAGATAGGCCTGCTCATCCAGGCCTATGCCGGAGACTTCGGCCTCTATTTCCATAAGGACGGGGAGGTGATCGCTAAAATTGTAAAGCGCATTGGCTACGGCGGTATTCACCTCAAAGTTACTGCTGCGGTTGAGGCTGCCGTTGAAGCTGCTGCCATCCTGGCCCAGGGCATCGTATTGGAGGTAGTGCAGTTTATTACTTCCATTGCGGATTTCGTCGCTTACCAGGAAGAGGTCGAAGCGATCGTCCATCCCGCCTCCTACGAAACAGCCCTGACTGCTGCGGTGGGTGCTCTGGGTGTGGTGGCTGGCCATATTGCTGCGGTTGTGCCAGCGCCCTCCCAGGCTTAGGGGGTCTTGCAGGGACTCATCTGGGCTGGCGGTATATTGGGTCAGCGTTTGGAAGGCCGTTTCGCCGGGGCCCCGCATGTTAAAGTCGCCCGTTAGGATCACATTTTCGTCCGAGATGTTTTGGTCTATGTGATCCATGATGGCGGCGGCGGCCTCCTGGCGAGCGGTTTGATCGCTGGGGTCACTACCGGCCTTAAAGTGCACCACACCCACGGAAAAGAAGGTGGTATCGGCATTGGCCTGGCTCAGGGCTTGATCTTTTACATACAGCCGGTAAAAGTTTACTTCACGGACCAGTGGTACGTTATTTAGGTCGCGTTTTACGCTGCTTTGACCCACCAGCGCCAGTTTATTGGCATTGTAAAAGAAGCCATTAGCGATGCTACTGAAGGAGCTGCTGCTAAAATTGGCGTACTGGAAATGAGAGGTGCCGTCTACGTTTAAAATACTGCTGGCGATTACCGGTGGATTAAGAGGGGTGGCTCCCATTTCGGTTACGCAAAGGATATCCGGTTTTACGTATTGCACCACCGTTTTCAGGTCGGTATCCCGCTGGGCGCCGCTCCGGGAGTGGCTGCAGGGGGTGCTGGGCGCTTTGTAGTACATCAAATTGTACGTCATCAACTCTATGGCCATGCGCTGACCAGGGAGGAGGAAGGGAAACAGCAGGAACAGCAGCGCAATTCGCTTCATTTAACAAGTCTTAGAATTTGCAAAATTAACCAGCAGCAAGGCCCCTTTGTTAGGTCAATGTTAATTCCTTTGTACGTTTTATGTAAGATCTAAATACCTTTCAAACAGTAGTTTACATTTATTAAAAACCAAGGAAGGCCACTGGAAAGCTTTGCTAATAGACAAAACCTATCTATCATCGAGGCAAATGGAGCACCCGAAATCAGGGGTCTTTCCACTCAAAAATAAGGCCGGTTCCCTGGGTGGTGTCGCGCTTTTCTTTTTTAAAGATATCGCTTAATTCCTTTCCCTGCCGTTTTAGGCCTTCTTTAAAGTCATTTGTCAGGGCGTTTTTGTCCAATTGCACTTGTGGTTGGTCTACCGAGCCGGTAATGGCTACCGGGATCAAGTGGTCTTTCCGTTCTTTACTTACCGCCAGGTGGCGGCTCAGGGCCGGGTCTATTTGCTTGGGTTTCCGGCGGGAGAAGAGCACTTTGGCCAGTTCTACCCGAAGCAGGTAATCTATTTGGTTATCAAAGCTGTGGCGCCCCTGCAGGTCTAGATCCATTACGTTGCTGCTGATGTGCATCTTGGGGATGTGAATCCACCCTTTTTCAATGCGAATGTCATTTTCCAGCCGGTCAAAGCGGACATCTTGTAGCGCCTCCAGGGCCGCGTAATCACTGAGGGCCAGCATGGGTTGAAACTTTTGCAAGCGCCCCTGCTCCAGGCGCATGGAGCCGGTCATTCGCAGGCTTGGTAAGCGTATCTGCAGGCCCGGCGTCACCAGCGCTTGCAAGTCTCCCTTTAGCCAGGCTTGTCCGGTGAGGTGTTTAGCGGTAAGCGTTTGCTGGCCAAAGTTTTGGAAACTACTAAACACGGAGCGGAGCTGTAGGTCTTCCAGGTTCACCTGGGCCTGGAGCTGATAAGGGCCCTCCGGCGGCATGGTCAGGCGCATTTGGCCCTGGTAGCGGCCTCCATCTGCGTTTAGGCTCAGGTTTTGGGCCTGGATCTGACCATGGGCAATTTGGAGTTTTCCGGCTACATCGCGCCCGGTAAAAGAAGCATATTGCAGCTCCGCTACGGCCAGGTTTACCTTAAGCTGGAGGCGGCGGGTATATTCCAGGGGTTGCGCCAGACTGGCGTTCCCGCTGGTGCTTTGGTCCAGAAAATCTTCCACCACCAGGCGCTGCGCCTTTAGGCGGGCGTCTACCTGAAGCGGTTCTTCGGGAAACAAGAGATACCCCAGTACATTACCCAGGCGGCCTCTCAGGAATACATCGCTTTTTCCTTTGACGGCAAAAAGCCTTTCGATCTTCACCTCGCTCCCGTCAAAGAGCACTTTTCCATTGATCCTTTCCAGGCGCCAGTTAAGGGCAGGCATCCGTACCCGGCCCTCCTGTAGCTCTACCGAGCCGTGCAGCCGCGCCTGGGCCAGCCGCTCCGGCTCCTGTAGGGCCTGCCAGCTGGGGTAGCGGCCGTTCATCCGAAGCTCTACCAGCGCCCGGCCCTGGTCTACCTGCAGGCTGTCGCCGGGCAAAAGCTGGGCCCACTTTCGAAGCGGCCAGTTGGCCTTTAAATGACCCTTTATGGCCGGCTTTTGGAGGTTTACCACCTGCCCACTAAAGCGCAGGGGCGCCTGCTTATCCTCCTGCCTTAGCTGCTCTACCCAGAGCGTGTCCTGTCCGGCGGAGCGGTGGTAGCGCCCTTTCAAGTAGAGGGGGCCATAGTTACCATACACCTTGCTGCGCAGCTGGAGCGGTTTATCGGGGCCGTAGGCCAAATGTGTTACCGCCGGACTTTCGCCTTTTTGCTTCCAATTAAACTGCAGCGCCAGGCTACCCGCTGGGGTCACGGGCAGCGCGGGCAGGTATTCTTGCGCTTGGAGCCATTGCCAGGCGGGTCGCACAGAAAGGTGGGGCACTTTCAGGTCCAGTTGCCGGGATTGCTCTTGCTGAACATATTGGAGTTGTCCCTGGCCCAAACCCGGCAGGCGAAACACCTGGGACTTTACCTGCAGGGAAGCTTCATTTTGCTCGATAGACAGCAGCGTCTCTAATTTTTGGGGGCGGCGGAGGTAATCCTGACCCCCTTGCTGTACCGCTTGAAGTTCTGCGTTTAGCGCCGTCCTAAGGTCGAAACCCTGGGCGGAAAAAGTGCCCCGGAGCTCCGCCTTGCTAATGTGGGCCACCGTGCGAAAATGACCGGGCACCTGATGGAAAATGGTGCGCATCTGGCTTATTTCCAGGGCTTTAAGGGAAAATTGCGCTGCTTCTTCCCCGGTGGTGTCT
>CAJXMS010000241.1 GCA_913056475.1 uncultured Bacteroidota bacterium | reverse complement strand
ATGCTCAACAACAATAAGGGTGTTGCCGAGGTCTCTTAGCCTTTCGAGAGTTTGTATTAGCCTCCTGTTGTCTCTCTGATGCAAGCCGATACTTGGCTCATCCAAGACATACAAGACTCCAGTCAGGCCTGCTCCAATCTGGGTGGCCAACCTGATTCTTTGGGCCTCTCCACCGGAGAGTGAACCTGCGCTTCGCTCCAGATTTAAATATCCCAGACCAACTGATAGTAAAAATTCCAGCCTGGCTCGAATCTCTCTCAACACCTGGCCTGCAATTTTCGATTGTTTCTCATTCAGCTTGATTTGCTCAAAAAAGTCATAGCAATGGATAAGGCTCATCTTCACAACATCGTGAATAGACATCTCATCCACTTTTACTGCCAACACCTCAGGTCTTAATCTTGCTCCATCGCACTCAGGGCAAGGAATCTCTCTGAGGTAGCCGGCGTAGACACTTCGTCTGTAGTCGCTGTCGGTTTCGTTGTATTTTCTCTCCACATAGGGCAAAACTCCTTCAAAACCCGAGGTATAACGCATTTCTCTGCCATAACGAGAGCGCCACCTAACCTGGACCTTGAAATCATTCCCATACAAAATTGCCTCTTTAGTCCCCTCTGGAAGGTCTTTCCATGCGGTCTCTAAATCGAATTCAAGGTCGTCCGCTAATCCCTGCAATAACCGGACGAAATAGTTATACAAACCCTTTCCCTGAGTAGACCAAGGGATTATGGCGCCGTCTTTCAAGCTTTTCGAGGGATCTCCAATAACCAGATCCGGATCAACTGCCATTTTTACGCCAAGCCCAGAGCACTCTGGACAAGCACCAAAGGGAGCGTTAAAGCTAAAGGTTCGAGGCTCGATGTCAGTTAGCGCTAATTCATGCTGATTGGGACAACTCAAATTTTCACTGAACGTTCTCTGAGTTTTCGAATCCACAAAATCAATCACCACTCTCCCCTGCGCCAGGTTCAAAGCGGTCTCAATTGAGTCTGTAAGGCGATTGGTTATGTCTTCACGGATAACCATTCGGTCAACTACAACGCTGATGTCGTGTTTATAGGATTTTTTGAGCGGTTTGGCATCGGCAAGTACCAATTGCTCACCATCCACGATTGCTCTGGCATAACCCTGTGCCTGCAATGAGGAGAACAAATCAGTAAATTCACCCTTTTTTTGCTGAATGATTGGCGCAAGCACCATAAACCGGGTGTCTGGCTGTTCAGTCAGTAACTGGTCAACGATTTGCTGCGGAGTCTGTCTGGAAATGACTTCCCCACAAATATGGCAATGTGGGATTCCTATTCTTGACCAAAGGAGTCTCAGATAATCATGAATCTCAGTAATCGTCCCGACAGTAGATCTGGGGTTTCGGTTTGTTGATTTCTGATCAATGGAAACCGCTGGAGACAATCCATCAATGAAGTCCACATCTGGTCTATCAACTTGCCCCAGAAACTGCCTGGCATAGGCACTTAGAGATTCAACATATCTCCTTTGACCCTCGGCGAAGATTGTGTCGAAGGCCAACGAAGATTTGCCAGACCCGCTGAGGCCTGTAAAAACTACTAGTTGATCCTTGGGGATTTCGATATCGATGTTTTGAAGGTTGTGAACCCGGGCCCCTTCTACGGAAATGTATTGACGATCAGCCTTTTGCTTAGGAGGTTCTTGGGTCATGCGCGGCGGAAAAGTTTAAGAGGGCAAAGGTATCAAACGGCCTTCCATTTGCTTTGTTGAATTTAAAAATTATATATTTGACCCAGACCCAAGAGCAATAATCTCCTCTAACTGAAAACTTTTTAGCGTATAGATCAACTCTACTTGTTTTAAACACATCTTTTTTCACCCATTAACCAAGTAGATTATGGACTACGCAGCAGCTGAAGATGGTAAGCTTATTAAGGTTTACCTCCAAGGAGATGAAGAAGCCTTAGGTGCTTTGATCAGCAGGCACGAGCAGCGCATCTTTGCCTTTATTATTTCTCGGATTCAGGATGAAGACCTGGCCAATGACATCTTCCAGGAAACTTTTGTCAAGATCATTCGCACTTTAAAAGCAGGGCGCTACAACGAAAAAGGAAAATTTCTCCAGTGGGCTATGCGTATAGCGCATAACTTGGTGATGGACCATTACCGGCAGCGGAAACGCATGCCCACCACCGCCCCGAGTGATGATTTTGACATTTTTGACGTGATTAAAGACGAGGCGCTTACCGCAGAAGATGCCATGATCAAGGAACAGGTTTACCGAGACCTGAAAGAACTCGTTTTGGCCCTGCCGGAAGAACAGCGCCAGGTTTTAGAATTGCGCATCTATGGTAAGGTTACCTTCAAAGAAATAGCCGAGCAAACCGATGTATCCATCAATACCGCTCTGGGCCGCATGCGCTATGCCCTTATCAATATCCGTAAGCTGATGGAAGAGCGGAAAATTAATCTTTATTCTTAGAGAAAATAAAAGCAGCAGGCTGGCGTTGTAATAAGGTGTCTAACTAAAAGTTGCCTATGGATAATACTACTACGCTCAAAAGCAATCCCAGTGCTCAAAGGCGCCCCCGGCGCCAAACCATCCGTAACATCCTTGCTTACTCCCAGTCCATGGAAATGGTATCAGAAGGGGCGAATGGCCACTGGGAACTGAATAAGAATTAAGAAAAGCCCGCTTTAAGGCGGGCTTTTTTAGTGGTTGTTTGGCTACAAGCTTAGCGTGCGGCCGGCATCCAGCCGCAGGAAAATGGCCAGCAGGAGGGTAAAGCCCCATAGGGAACTTCCCCCGTAGCTAAAAAAGGGAAGGGGAATACCAATGACCGGCGCCAAGCCGATGGTCATGGCTATATTGATGCCAAAGTGAAGAAAAAGAATACAGAGGACGCCGTAGCCATAGGCGCGAGCAAAGGAGCTTCTCTGGCGCTCCGCTACTATCATAAGGCGAAAAAACAATACGAGATAAAGCAGCACCAAAGCGCTAGTGCCTAAAAACCCCCATTCTTCCCCCACGGTGCAAAAAATGAAATCGGTACTTTGTTCTGGGACAAAATCATATTTGGTCTGGGTGCCTTCCATATACCCTTTACCCTTCAGCCCTCCCGAGCCGATAGCTATCATAGACTGGTGGGTGTTGTAACCAATGCCTTGTGGATCTTCCGCCTTCCCGAGCAAAATGTTGATCCGGTTGCGATGGCGATCTTCGAGCAGATTGTTAAAGGTAAAATCCACCGATTGGACGGTGAGCCCACAAAGCACCATAACCCCCAAAACTTTCCACCCATTTCCGCGCTGCTTGCGCCCCAAAACGAGCAGCAAGATGGTAAGGAATCCCAAGCCGCCGTATAGATAGGGGAGCGGTACTAAAAGACTGAGAACAAATACCAGAATAAGGGCAAAGCCTATTACCAGATACAAAGGGGGGAGCCCTTCCCGGTAGAGCACCAGGATAAAGGCCGTATAAACCAGCACGGAACCCAAATCGGGTTGTGGTACAATGAGTAGCGCGGGCAAAAAGGCCAGGCCCAAGGCCATAAGCTGATGGCTAAAACGGCGTAAGTCGCGTTGGTAGCCACTTAA
>CAJXMS010000240.1 GCA_913056475.1 uncultured Bacteroidota bacterium | reverse complement strand
AGCAGATCACCGCTGGCGGGTGGAGCACGCGCAGATCGTCCATCCCCGGGATGTACAGGCCATGGCCCAGGCCGGCCTGCTGCCCTCCGTGCAGCCTACCCACGCTACTTCCGATATGTACTGGGCCGGTGAGCGCCTGGGCCAGCGGGAAAAAAGGGGCTATATCTACGCAGACCTGCTAGAGGCTTGTGGTAAATTACCCCTGGGTACCGATTTTCCGGTGGAGCAGATCGATCCCCTGCGCACTTACCGGGCGGCGGTATTTCGGCAAGACAGCAGCGGCTTTCCCGAGGACGGTTATTTTCCCGAGCAGGCCCTTAGCCCCGAAGAGGCCTTGCGCGGCATGACCCACTGGGGCGCCTACGCATCTTTTGAAGAAGGAGAGAAGGGACAGTTGCTACCCGGCCAGCAGGCTGATTTTGTGCTGTACGAGCAGGACATCACCGAAGTCTCGCTGGATACTTTGACCCAGCTGAAGCCAGCGGCCACCTACCTGGCGGGTCAAAAGGTTTATTCTGCCAAGGAATAATCGAGATGGCTTACCAGGGATGGGCATACCGCTGGCGCTACTTCCTCGTAAAGGGAGCTACTACTGCTCGCAGGTGGGGGAGCCGGCCGCCACGCGGCTTCCGGCTGGCCGTACACGCCATGTTTCAAAACGAGGCGCCCTACCTGGCGGAATGGATCGATCATCATTTGGCCCTGGGCTTTGATCACCTCTTTTTGACCAACGACGGCAGTACCGACCATTACCTATCGGTGCTTCAGCCTTATCGGGATAAAGGGCTGGTCACCCTGGAAGAGGCCCGTTCGGATTTGGATTTTTTTGCCCGGGAAGAGTGGCATAAAAACCAAATCATACGCCAGCAGCGGCGGCACTACCGCTGGGTGGCTTTTTTGGATACGGACGAGTTTCTCTTTTGTCCGCAGGTAGATTTGCGGGCCTGGCTTAAGGCCCATAGCGCTACGCCTGGTTATGTGCTCAATTGGTTTGTCTTTGGCACCTCGGGCGTAGAAACGCTCCCGGAGGGGGAAGATTTGCGTTCCGTTTTGCGCTACCGCTTTCCGCACAGCCACCACGAACACCGCAATGTTAAAGCGCTGGTGCAGCCCTGGAAAGGTTTTCGTTTTTTCAATCAAAATCCGCACTACCCGCAGTACAGCCCCCTGGCGCGCCTGCGGCATCCCAGTGGCCGCCGTTTTCATCCGGCCCGGCCTCGCATAGAGCGGTACCCCCTGAGCATCAATCACTATTGGTACCGCACCGAGCACTTCTACCGGGAAGTCAAAAAGCCCCGGCGGGCCTTTTTCCAGGGGGAACCCCGCCCAGCGCACATCGAGGCCTGGCACCGACGGGAATCCAACCGGGTGCTGGATTTGGGCCTGGCCCAAAGGAAGGCCTCCCCGCGGGGCGTGGAACATTTAGGAGATTAATTACCTTTATTCCCTCTATTGAAAACATTTACGCGCTATGGCCCAAGACAAAGCAACCCGCCTGTACGATATTCCCCGCTATCAACTTAAGCATAGCCCCCTTAAAGATGCCCTGGTCAATAAAAGAGCGGGCGAATGGCGTCCGCTTTCCACGGCCGAGTTTATCGATGCGAGCGAAAAGGTGTCCCGCGCCCTGATCGATATGGGGGTGCAGCCGGAAGATAAAATCGCCCTGATCTCCAGCACCAATCGCTGGGAGTGGAACGTGATGGACATGGGTATCCTTCAGGCCGGCGCGGTCAATGTGCCGGTGTATCCTACCATCTCCACCGAAGATTACGAATATATTTTCAACGATTGTGGCGTCAAATTTTGCTTTGTCTCTGATCGCGAGCTCTACGATAAGGTAGACCCCTTACGGGAAAAAGTAGCTACCCTGGAGGAGATCTTCATCTTTGAAAAGGAAGAAGGGCTGCGCCACTGGGAAGAGGTGCTGCAGCGGGGAGAAGATACCCAGCACCAGCCGGAAGTGGAAAAACGCATGGCAGCCGGGCAGCCGGATCATTTGGCTACCCTGATCTACACCAGCGGTACTACCGGGGTGCCCAAAGGAGTGATGCTTTCCCATAATAATTTGGTAAGTAACGTGGTAGATTGTGAGGACCGCATCCCGGTGGTCTCCGGGGCCAAGGCGCTGAGCTTTTTGCCGGTATGCCACGTCTTTGAGCGCATGCTTACCTATCTGTACATGTACAACGGCATTGCCATCTACTTTGCCGAATCCATCGATAAGGTAGGCGATAATATCCGGGAAGTGAAACCCGACATTTTCGCGGCGGTGCCGCGGCTCCTGGAAAAAGTCTACGATAAGATCATCGCTAAAGGGACGGAGCTGACCGGCCTCAAGCGCAAGCTTTTCTTCTGGGCGGTGGAACTGGGAGAGGAGTTTGATCATCAAGGACAGAGTGGCTGGTACCAATTGCGCCTGAAGCTGGCCCGCAAACTCATTTTTAGCAAATGGCAGGAAGCCTTGGGGGGCAATGTGAAAGCCATCGTCTCGGGCGGGGCCGCCCTCAACCCCAATCTCAACCGGGCCTTTTCGGCCGCCGGCTTCAATATCCAGGAAGGCTACGGACTTACGGAAACCTCCCCGGTGATCGCGGTGAACGGCCCCGTACCGGAAGAGAAACGCATAGGCACCGTAGGGCGGCCCATTAAAAATGTGAAGGTGCGGATCGCTTCCGATGGGGAAGTGCTCTGCCAGGGCCCCAACGTGATGATGGGCTATTACAACCAGCCGGAGAAAACGGCGGAGGTTCTGGAAGCGGATGGGTGGTTTCACACCGGCGACATCGGCGAATTAACCGACGACGGGCTTTTGAAGATCACCGATCGCAAAAAGGAAATGTTCAAGACTTCCGGCGGGAAATACATCGCCCCCCAAATCATGGAAAATGCCTTCAAAGAGTCGCGTTTTATCGAGCAAATAATGGTGGTGGGTGAAGGGGAGAAACATCCGGCGGCCCTGGTGCAGGTAGATTTTGACTTTGTGCGGGAATGGGCGCGCCGCAAGGGTTTCGAGCTCCAAAGCGAAAAGGAGATCGCCCGGGACGACCGCGTCCACGAGCGCGTGATGCAGGCCATTACGCAGCTCAACGAGCAGTTTGCCCGCTATGAACAGGTCAAGAAAATAGCGCTTACCCCGGAGCAATGGACCGTAGATGGCGGCCAGCTTACCCCCAAGCTTAGCCTGAAGCGCCGCAACATCATCAAGCGCTACCAGGCGCTCTACGAGCATGTTTACGGCCACCCGCCCGTACGGTAGGGAAGTCTAGGGGGCCCGGAAGGCTTCTTTATTTTTTGGGCCGGGAGGAAACCCGCCGGGCGGCGTACAGGGAGCCGTTTTCGAAGTAGAATTGGCAATCTTGCTTATCTTCCGATAAGTGATAGCGAATGGCTTTGGGCCCCTCTTCTGTCTCGATTAGGATCCGCTCGCTCGTTATTTTTCGCACCCGAACCGTTTCCTGCCCCATACGCAGCAGCGTATCCTTTACGACCAGGCGGGTGCCTTTTATTTCCCGGTTGAGCATGCTCTTGAGGGCTTTCTGTTTGAGGGGGCTATCGGCGGCTTCGGCGGGCGATGGTGTGGCTTCGTAAATTTCCCAGGTACTTTCCTCGAGGGGGTGGGAGGAGC
>CAJXMS010000239.1 GCA_913056475.1 uncultured Bacteroidota bacterium | reverse complement strand
CCGCCCGGAAGGGTTTGGTTTTTTTATGCCTCCGCCCTGGCAAGCAAGCTCCCCCATTAATGGCCTGCGGGATTGCGGCCTACGCTCTTGCTCCGGCCGCCATCCCCGACGTGGAACCGTTTCCTCCGAAAAACCACCCTTCCGGCTCCGCCCGGAAGGGTTTGGTTTTTTTTATGCCCCCGCCCTTGCAAGCAAGCTTGCGGGCGGGGGCATAAAAAAACCACCATCAGCCAAGCTGATGGTGGTTTTTCGGGGCGGAGAGGGAGGGATTCGAACCCCCGGTACCTCTCGGTACATCGGTTTTCAAGACCGGCGCATTCGACCACTCTGCCACCTCTCCAGCTAAATGATCCAGGCAATTGCCTGTATGAATTCGGTATCCGCGATATCTTTTTATCGCTTACGGGCCGGCGAAAATAAGTATTTTTGAAGTTTCTGTGCAACGGTAGGCCTACTCCCCGCGTCTACTCAGTAGCTCTTTTACCAAAAGGGATGACCGGAAAAACAAACTGAACCGCATTATGCTCAATTGGAAAAAATGTCTCTTCTCCCTGCTTTTGGCCTTAATCTGGGTTCCCGCCCAGGCCAAAGAAGCCCGGGTCTTCATCAAATTTGCCGAGTATCTAAACCAAAATCGCGAGCCTTACCTGGAAATGTATTTTGCCATGGAGGCCCAAAGCCTGGATTGGCGCGAGGTAAGCGAAAAGACCGGTTTCCGCGGGGGCATGAAGGTCACCGTAGAGGTTTACCGCACCGGTACGGATTCCAACCTGGTAGCGGGCAACCGTTTCCGCCTGCTCAGCCCGGTGGTGGCGGATACCGGAGCCGTGCAAGGCAGTTATCAGCATGAAGAGCGTTTTCTACTGGACACCGGGCAGTACCGGCTGGTAATTGAAATGGAAGATATCACCGATCCCCAGGAACGATATCGCTTCACCCCCCAGCTTAGTATTACCCGCACCAAGCAGCAAGCAGCCCTCTCCGAGATCATGCTGCTCAATGATTACCGGCCCGCTGCGCCCGGGGAGGCGCGCGCCCGCTCTGGATACGTGATGACGCCCCGCCTCCAGCAAAACGGCTATTTCTATCCCGCTTCCACCGACACCCTTTCCTTCTACGCCGAATTTTTCAATACCGACCTCCTCCTGGACAGTAGCGCCCAGCGCTTTCTCGCGAAGTATTACCTCGAAAATGCCGTGGAAGGTCATACGCTTAAGCAATACAGTGGCTTCGGGCTGAAAAACACCCAGCCGGTGGTACCTCTTTTGGCCAGCTGGCCTATTACGGAACTCCCTACCGGCGGCTATAACCTGGTGGTGGAAGCCATCGGTCCAGACGGGGATACGCTGCTGCGCCGCAAGACGTACTTTGTGCGCCAGGGAAAGCCCCAGTCTGACTCCCTCCTGGCCGCCCCCTCGCTGAGCGAAGTGGCCCTCTCCGCTCAATTTGACCGTGCCTTAAAAAACACTGAACCGGTGAGCCAGTACATCAAATACCTCTACCCCATCAGCGATAAAAATGAGCGTAAATTTCAGCAAGGCCTGCTCGATGGCGCCAACACCCAGAAAATGCGGAAGTACCTATTTGCTTTTTGGCAAAGCAAAAAACCGGAAGACCCCCTGCAGGCCTGGGAAAAATACCTGGAAAAGGTGCGGTATGTGAACCAAAAATATCCCAGTAGGCTACGCCCGGGGTACCGCACAGACCGCGGCCGGGTATACCTTACCTACGGAGAGCCCAGCCAGGTGCAGGAAAGGCCTCTGGAGCCCCAAATGCCCCCTTACGAGATTTGGCATTACGAGCAAATCAATTCCCCTTACGTGATCAATCAAAACAACCGTATCTTCATTTTTGGTGAAATGGAAACCAGTACCAACGAATACCAACTGGTGCACTCCACGGCCGTGAGCGAACAACACAGCCGCGACTGGCAGCAAGAATTGCTCGAGCGTTCCTACGGCGGAAGTGGGGGCATAGATCCCAATGACTATACCCGCCGGCGCTCTTTTGGCTCCCGGGCCTACCAAAACATGCTCATCCAGAGCACCAACTCCGGTCGATCCTACCGCTAATTTTGCCCCCATGTGGAGCTATTACCTTGTGCGCGGTTTGGGGTATGCCTTAAGCCTCCTGCCATTCTCTTTTTGGTACGCTTTAAGCCGCTTTTTTGCGGTCCTCCTGGAAAAGCCTCTACGCTACCGCCAGCAAGTGATCAATAAGAACCTGGACATCGCCTTTCCCCAGGCCTCGAAAAGCCAAAGAAAGCGCTGGCGCCAGGGTTTTTATCGCCATTTTACCCACATCCTGTTCGAAACACTAAAAAGCCTCTCCATAAGCCGCCAACGAATGCAGCGGCGCATGACCCTGGAAAACCGGGAGATACTCGAAAAGCTCCATCGGCAAGGCAAAGGGGTGATGCTGGTGATGGGCCATCAGGGCAATTTTGAATGGGTAGCGATGAGCATGCCCCTGCTTGTGCCCCAAAAGTGCTATGCCGTTTACCATCCGCTGAAGAGCACGGCCTTTAACCGCTTAATCGTTCATATTCGTCAGCGCTTCGGACTCACCCTCTTTCCCATGAAGCATACCTATCCCTTCATGCTGGAAAATCCGGACCCTAAACCCTTATACATTTTCATGGCCGACCAAGCGCCCCACAAAGGCCGCATCCGCTACCGGGCCCCTTTCTTCGGGGTGGAAACCCCCGTTCACCTGGGCGTGGAAAACCTCGCCCAGCGCTGCGATCTGGCGGTAGTCTTCATCGATGTGTTCCGAAAGCGGCCCGGCCATTACCGCATTGTGCCGCGCCTGCTCTATGAGCAAGTAGAGGACCTTCCCCGCTACACCGTGACCAAGGCCCATGTAAACGCCCTGGAAAACTTGATCCGCCAGGATCCCCCCAACTGGCTTTGGAGCCACAACCGCTGGAAAAATGTCTGAAAAAAAATTTGCCGTCGTCATCCTCAACTGGAACGGCCAGTCCCTGCTCGAGCGTTTCCTCCCCTCGGTAGTAGCGCACTCTCCCGAGGCGCATATCTACGTGATTGATAATGCCTCGACGGACAACAGCCGGGAATGGCTGGCGGCGGCCTATCCAGAGGTAGGCTGCATTGCCTTAGGGCACAATGGCGGCTACGCGGGGGGTTACAACGCCGGACTGCAAAATTTAAAAGAGCCCTATTGGGTGCTGCTCAATAGCGACGTAGCAGTGAGCGAAGGCTGGCTTAAGCCCCTGGCCCGGCGCCTGGAAGCGGATGCCCAGCTGGCCGCCTTGCAGCCCAAGTTGCGCGCCCTCCGGCAGCCTACCTATTTTGAATACGCTGGAGCAGCAGCCGGCTACGTCGATCTGGGCGTGCTCACAGCCGACCGTGACACCGGCCAAGACCTTGTGAAGCTCTTTAATTTCTTTACGGGGCCGACACTCGACGAGGAGTTCCGCAAGCTGCTGGTTTCGCCGGTGACGATGCGCCGCGAGTTGACGCGGTGTATCCGCCGGGAGGCCCACCACGCCCAGGCGGGACGGCCGGCCCGTATCGTCGTGAAGGTCAACGGACTCGAAGACGCCGACATCGTCGAGGAGCTGTACCGCGCCTCGATGGCGGGAGATCGGAAGAGCACACGTCTGAACTCCAGTCACGC
>CAJXMS010000238.1 GCA_913056475.1 uncultured Bacteroidota bacterium | reverse complement strand
AGCCGAAACGCATTCAAAATCATTTAATACAAGGTCGTACTGCTGCACGGGAAAACCCCGTATTTCCCGCAATAGCCGCAGAAGGTTATTCCCTAGGAGGGTACGCAGCATGCTGACCCCGCCGCGCCTGTTGTAATGTAAAACCAAGCCAGCGCGCTGGTATTTCACGGCAAAAGGCAGCTTTACTTGAGACTGGTTACCGCTCAGCAGGATGTCTACTTCCGCGTAGCAGCGCAAGACGGGGAGCATCTCGATGGCCCTTACGATGTGTCCGTTGCCAGTTCCCTGAACGGCGTAGAGGATTTTAGGCTTTTCCATCGGTATAGGCGGGGCTAAGGGTTATTTTCTCCACCAGGCTTTCCAGCGAAAGGGGGGCCAGGCCCTCTTCTTCTTCTACCGGGTGGAGCGCCGGTGCTTGCTCCTGGTGCTGATAGAGCTCCCACTGCCCCTGATCGTATTCCAGGGCGGTGAGGTTTTCGATCCAATCTCCCGAATTGAGGTAGGCACAGCGCCCATTCTCCGTGGTTATTTCCCGCAGCTGTGGCTGGTGAATGTGGCCACAAACCACGTAACGGTACCCTTTTTCTATGGCAAGCTCGGCTGCTACCTCCTCAAAGTTGGCGATATACTTGACCGCTTCTTTGACGCTGTTCTTGATGGCCCGGGAAAAGCTGTAGCGTTCGCGGCCCATTTTTTCTAAGCACCAGTTGCTGATGGCATTCATACGGATCAACAAATCATACCCCCAGCCGCCTAAACGGGCCAACCAGCGTGCGCCCTGGATAGAGCGATCAAAGATATCGCCGTGGAAAAACCAGGCCTTATCCCCGTCCAAGTCGAGCACCAGCTTATCCGCCAGGGTTATGTTGCCCAGCTGGAGATCCGAAAATTTACGCAGAACTTCATCATGATTGCCCGTGAGGTAATAGACCTGGGTCCCCTTGGCGGCCATGGAAAGGACCTGTTTAAGTACTTTTAAGTGATACTGGGGGAAGTAGCGCTTACGAAACTGCCAGATGTCTACAATGTCGCCATTGAGGACCAGGGTTTGCGGTTGGATAGATTTGAGGTATTGGTAGAGTTCTTTGGCGCGGCAGCCAAAGGTGCCGAGATGCAGATCAGAAAGCACTACCAATTCGGGGGCTCGTTTTTCCATGGGAGGGCGTTTTGCCATTTGGACGGCTGCCTTCGTAGCAACCGTGAAACTTTAGCAAATGTGCCCGCCTGGTGTAAACCCTACATTAATGGAATCTTAAACCATCCAATGTTATACACCACCCCCTGTGAATAAGCTCTTTAGGTATTCCTTTTAAGGCATTGGGCGGACGCGGTAAAGCCGGCCGCTCTGCTTATTATTACGTTCGTTGCCCAACCAGAGGCCGCCGGAATGCCGCCAGGTCATGCCTTCCAGCTGACTGAAAAAACCCAGGGCAATGGTCTCGGGCCGCTGAGCGAAAAAGTGGGGCGGCCGGGCCTGCTCAAACACCCAAATGCGGTTATAGCTCAAAAGCGCCAGCCGCTGCTGCGCAGCGTCATAATCGGCCGCGCTGACCCAATGAGTTAGCCGCACACCGGGCCCTGTTATGAAGGAGTCCAGGCGGCTGGCTTCCCCCCTGCCGGGCCGGGCTGGTAAGCCGTAGCAATAGGTAAGGCCATGAAAGGGCTTTGCCCGGCTTTTGGTAAAAATATAAAGGCTGTCGTCCACCGCAATTAAGGCTTCAGCATCGTAATGGCGTCGCGGTGCAGAGGGCGGGAAACGCCGCTGATCGCGATAGTGAAAAGCTAGCTTACCCCGTGCTTGCAGGTTTAGAGAATCTTCCGTGAAACCCCACCGCAAAAGGTAAATGCACAGATCGCGGCGGTCGTTGCCATTATTGCCAATATCGCCCACAAAGAGTAAGCTATCGTTATGCGCCAGGGACTCCCAATCCCGATTTTCCAGGCCCGGTAAGGCCAATTTTTGTCGAAGCTGGCCCAGCGTATCTAGCACCCAGAGGATGGGCTCATGGCCGCTGTCATTGATCATCACCAGCCGGTTGGGCGCAAGCGCTACCATCCCGCTGCATTCATCGAGCCCCTCCGGAAGCCTCCCCATGGCCGTCACATCTGCTTTTTGGGCTATGCCCACTTGCGTAAGAAAGGTCAAAATGAGCTGGGCAATAATGTTGGGAAGGTAGTAAAGCATGCCAGACAAAGGTAGCACAGCCCAGAGAGCAGCGTGCCACCAGCCGCGCAAGTATTCATCCGTTTTAAGCTTATTGCTTCAAGGGAAGTAAGGGATACCCCCCTTGGCGACCTGGCCGAAGGAACGTGATAAGAGCTGCTGAGGAGGAATAAAGCAGCCGGCGGGTTTATCACATTTGGCCGGCAGGCCGCCCTTAATCATTGTGGTAGGGATCGCCGTGGAGAATGGAAAAGGCTCGGTAAAGCTGCTCGGCCAGGAAGATGCGAATGAGCTGGTGGGTGGTGGTGAGCGGCGAGAGCGACCAGGAAGCCTGGGCCCGTGCCGCCGCAGGTGGAGCAAAACCATGGGGACCGCCTACCGCAAAAATGAGGCGACGAGGCCCCGCATTAAGCCAGCGCTGCAGCTGTTCTGCAAAAGGGCGGGAGGCCCAGCGCCGGCCCCGCTCATCGAGTAAAATAAGCGTATCGCCCGGCTTTAAGAAGGATTGTAACTGCTCCCACTCCGCGTTTTTAAGTCCTGCTGGGGTCATTTTGGCGGCTTTTTTAGGGCTGGGCAGTACTTTTTCCTCCACGGGTACGTATTTGGCCAGCAGCTTTTGGTACTTCTGGCAGAGCTTATGCACCGCCGGATCGGCGGTGGCTCCGTGGTAGAGAAGGACGCAGGTCATGGCTTGGCTATGGGAATTATTCCGAAATTTGGCACCATGCAAAAGTACGTGGATGATCTGATCCGCCGGGCCCTGGCGGAAGATACGGGCGATGGCGATCACAGCTCGCAATGCGTGATCCCCACTCAGGCAACCGGGCAAATGCAACTACTTATAAAAGAGGCCGGCATTCTGGCCGGCATCTGGGTGGCCGAAAGAGTGGCCGCCCAGGTAGACCGGGGGCTGGATGTAGAAGTATACAAGTCAGATGGAGAAGCCGTAAAGCCCGGAGACATAGCCCTGAAGCTGAGCGGCCGTGTGCATAGCCTCCTTAAAGCGGAGCGGTTGCTGCTCAATTTTGCGCAGCGCCTTAGTGGTATAGCCACCACTACCCATAAGCTTAGCCGGGCCATAGCGCATACCCCGGCCAAACTCCTGGACACCCGCAAAACCACCCCTACCCTGCGGCCCCTGGAAAAAAGAGCCGTAGCGCTGGGCGGTGGCGTCAATCACCGCATGGGCCTGTATGATATGATCATGCTCAAGGATAATCATATCGATTTTGCCGGAGGTATCAAACCGGCCGTAGAAAATGCCCGCAAGTACTTAGCCGCTAAAGGACTGGACCTCCCGATAGAGGTGGAAACCCGGAATTTAGCCGAATTAGAGCAGGTCCTGGCCTGCCCCGGCGTAAGCCGCGTTATGCTGGATAATTTTTCCGTAACCGACTGCAAGAGAGGCGTAAAACGCGCAAAGGGACAGCTAGCGACCGAGGCCTCCGGGGGTATTGATCAGCACAACCTGGTAGCTTA
>CAJXMS010000237.1 GCA_913056475.1 uncultured Bacteroidota bacterium | reverse complement strand
CCGCCCCGGCGAGCGTATTTATCTCCTACCCGACAGCGTCCGCCCTCAGGACCATGAGTAGGCCTGGCGGCCAAAAGTGGTTTAACGCCCACATAGCTACTATGCCCCCGATTGAAGTATGGGGGCCTGGCGGCCAAAAGTGCGCCAAGGCCTACGAGCGGCCCCCGTCCCTAATAGAGCAAGCGCCCCTTCCGTTTTAATGGCCCCCGGAAGGAAGAGAATTTAGCACCTTTGTAACCCCAACCCGCAAAAATCTGGTACCCTCATGGGAAAGTCTGAAGAAACGCCTTACGCTTTTACCGGCCGAAGCCTGGAAGAATGGCTGCAAAAAATAGAGCAAGACCTTAAGGGCAAAAAGCCACTGCAGGTCCTTTACCAGCAAAGCCCTGACAAGCTAACCATAGCCCCCGCCTATCACCGGGAAAACAGCCAGGTAAGGCTGCAGCCCTGGAAAGAGCAGCCCAAATGGGATATCGCCGCCGAAGTGGTAGTGGATGATGCCCACCAAGCCAATAAAAAAGCCCTCCAGGCTTTAGAAAAAGGCGCTACCTCCCTGTTCTTTTATCTTCGGGGCACGGAAGACCTTTCCGTACTTTTAAAGGACATTCAGCTGGAATACATCTGCCTTAATCTGGTGGTAGCCCAGCAAGCCCATGCCGTAGCAGAAAAACTGCGGCAACACCTAAAAGCCCTTCATATTAATGGCCAAGAGCTGGAAGGGAGCCTCAACTTTGATCCGCTGGAAAACATGGCCCGCACAGGCCAAGCCTTCAACACCCTGGAAAAAGACCTTCATGAACTGCAAGAACTACCCGGCAAGCTCCCCGCAGGTTTTAGGCCCCATGCCATCAATCTGCCCCATTTTGCCCATGCCGGCGCTACGCTGGGGCAGCAACTGGGGCTGGCCCTGGCCATGGCCTATGAATACATCCACCGGCTAGGGCTCCCGTCCGGGGAAGGTTTTTGGGTCCATTTCGCCACGGGGGGAGACTACTTCGGAGAGATCGCCAAGTACCGCGCCCTACGCCGCCTTTGGCATCAGCTTTTAGATGAGCTGGCCTTCCCCCAAGCGGAAGTGCGCATTTCTGCCGAAACCGGCTGGCGCAATAAGAGCATCCTTGATCCATACAACAATATGATCAGGAGCACCACCGAGGCCATGGCGGCCATTATAGGCGGGGCTAGTGAAATTTGTGTCAAGCCCTTTGCGCTCTTTGAGGGCACCCATGACGCTTTTGGGGAGCGCATAGCCCTAAATCAGCAGCATATCTTAGAGCATGAAAGCCGCCTTCATTACGTACGCGATATGGCCCAGGGTAGCTATTTCCTCGAAGAGCATACGGAAGATTTAGCCCGTGTGGGCTGGCAGTTTTTCCGGGCTATCGAAAAGCAGGGCGGTTACGTAGAAGCCCTATACTCCGGCTGGCTTCAAAAAGAGATCACCAATGCCGCCCAGGAGGAGCAAGAAAAGTTTGACCAACGGGAAAAAATGCTCATCGGCGTAAATAAATACCAGAAAGAAGACGAAGCATTGCCTGACTTGAAGGTGGAACAAATCAAAAGCCCTCCCGCTCCTACGGACACCCCCTATCCGGCTCTTCCCGTCCGCCGCCTGGCGGAAGACGTGGAAGCGGAGCGCCTCTCGTCCGCTCCATAGTGTTTTAATGCCAGATTTATTGGCGTACTACCCACGGCAAACTTACTCCCCCAGGGAAGGGATAAGCCTTTGGAGGGCGCTCCACGCCTGCGCAGGCGCTACGCGCTGAAGGCAGGCAAAATCTTGCCTGGGGCAATCCGCCCGTCCGTAAATAGAACAGGGCCGGCAGGCCAGCTCCTCCTGGGGTACAGCTAAGTGTTCCTGCGGCCCCGTAGACACGGGCGCAAAACCAGCGGCCGGATGGGTACCGCCCCAAATCACCAACAGGGGCACCGCCGCCAGAGCCCCCAAATGCATATTGAAAGAGTCCATGGCTACCAGAGCATCCATTTCTTTCAGCAAGGCTATCTCCTGATCGAAAGAATACCGGCCGGCCAGGACGCCGCCGGCAGCACCACTTTCCCTTAGCAAAGCTTGCAATTCCGCTTTCTCACCCGGAGCGCCTAAAAGCCACACCCGGGCCTCCTTTTCCCGGGCCCAATGCCGAAGCAATTGGACCGAATAATCACGAGGCCAGCGCTTGCTGGCATGAGCAGCGGTGGGCGCAAAAGCCAGGTTAAGACCGCCCCGATGCTGGGCCCACCAGGCGGCCGTTGTCTTCGCCATTGGGTAAACGGGCACCGGCCAGGTGGCAGGCGCATCAGCTTCCACCAACCCGCCGCGGTAAAATGTATGCCAGTAGCGCTGCGTCACGTGGGGAAGGAAATTTAACTTTTTTGGGGGAGAAGTCGTTAGCGCCTTGCGTCCGGAACGGTCCTTCTGAAGGCGCCAGACTGTTTTACCTCGTAGGCTCAGAAAGAAGCCCAACAGGTAAGTGCGCAATACCGCATGCTGATCGAATACGTGGTAGCCTTCCCGCCGGTAGGCCCGGTGAATTTGGCCCGCCAGGCGCCAAAGCCCTCTGATGCCCTGATGTTTTCCCTTGAGGTCCACCGGAAAAAAATCCACCGCGAGCGGTTCAAATAAGGGCGCCAAGTGGGGTTTCGACACCAGGGTGATCCGCTTATCGGGGTGCCGGGTAGCCAGATGCTGAAGCACCGGGACGAGCAGGGTTACATCGCCCAACGCAGAAAAGCGAAGCACCACCAGGCGCATTTAAGAGGGTTTTTGATAGAGCACGGGATTGAGCTCGGGATCGTTGTACATCTTCATCTGGCGATACACTTTGGCCAGGCGCTCGCCCTTGGCCAGGTCTTGAAGAAGTTGATCCAGGGCCAGGATCAGGTCATCGCGCTGGATTTCCAAAATGGCCAACTTATTTTGATTTTTTTGGGCGAGGGCAGCTTCCGTATCCTTTCTTTGGGCCTCAATTTCCATGTGGTAAATCTTGAGGGCCAGGATAGAGAGGCGATCTACCGCCCAGCCGGGGCTCTCCGTGTTAAGCCGGGCGCCGGGCTTAGCTTCCACCGCTTGATAGGTTTCCAGGATTTTCTCGTCGATGCGTTCCACCAGGTCGGTGCGATTTTGGTTGCTCTTATCTATGCGGCGCTTGAGCACCAGCGCCTGGGTAGGATCTATGAAAGGGGCCCGGATCTCATCCTCCAGGTGCCACTGTACGGTATCTATCCAATTTTTGGCGTACAAAAGACCGGCCAGGCTACTGGCTTCGTGGGGGTTTTGCTCGGGCTGGTCGATCTGGTCTTTTACGTGGTAATCCTCTATACACTGGCGAAAGAGGGCGTACATCTCGGCAGCATTCATCATGGGGCTATATTTTCGACGGCGTTTTTAATGCGTTGCAAAGCTTCTTTAAGGGTATCTTCTGAACTGGCGTAACTGATGCGAACACAATCCGGACTGCCAAAGGCTTCACCTGGAACCAGGGCTACCCGGGCCTCTTCCAGGAGGTAAAGACACAGGTCATTGCTGCTCTCCAAATAGCGCCCCCCGGCCGACTTTCCCAGTAAAGCGCTTATATCGGGGAAAACGTAAAAGGCGCCCTGCGGGTGATTGGTTTTTATGCCGGGAATGGCTTCCAGGGCTTTGATAACCAGATCGCGGCGCTGGTGGAAGGCTT
>CAJXMS010000236.1 GCA_913056475.1 uncultured Bacteroidota bacterium | reverse complement strand
TAGGTTTCTTCAGCAATTTGTTTTTTGCCCCTTATGAAGAAATCAACAGTTTTAAACGTCTGTTTATCGCTTTCTTCTGTTTTACCCATGACTCACAATGTCTTTTGGTGATCGAATCTCTAGTGGCCGATAACCATTCTTGAGGTTAATGGCGTTATACCCCTGGATTCTGAATACGTTAACAATATGCTTAAAATTCCAGCTTACTAAAAAATCTGCCTTATGGACCGTGGCCATGGCAATGTGACGACAATCGTCCAAACTTGTCTTCCCTACTACTCCCTCTATAAGGTATTGCCTGGCCAAATTTTCAGAAGTCTCGTCAATCTCTATGAACGCCATAGCCTGGTGGCTTAAATTCCGAAAGTGCTCCTTTACCCACTTGGGTGCGGTCTCCAGCTCAAGTTCAACGATGTCAGAGTACATGCAAACAATCTCTCCCGTTTTGACCATTTCAAAAAGCTTTTTAGTTTCTTCTTCAAACTCTTGGTCAAAAACGCCTCCAAAGACGGAAGTATCAAAATACATCTTCGGTATCATTGGGTAAATTTAAGAATTCGTGGTGGTAAGCTACCTTCCACCATCAGAAAGAAGCGCGCCAGGGGTAATGCCAGGTGCATTGGGAACCTATTTATCCTTTTTCCGAAAGCGGCGCTTGAGCTTCATGTAAATAATGTAGCCAAAGGAAAAAAGCACGATGCCGCCGATGATGAGGACCAATACGATGGTGCCGATGCCCATGCCGGGGCCTATGTAAAGAAGGGGCGTGCTCATGGTGTTGGTAATATTCGGGTCCAGTTGGGCAGATGATGATGGCCCTCATGATGGGAAGGCAGGGCCTGTCGGTACAGCACTTCATCACCAGAGAGCACCCAGAGGATCCCGCTGTTTTGTTCTTCTACGAAAACCGTCTCTTCATCGAGCCAATCGGCTATACCTTCGGTAAACGTAAAAATCTGCTCTCGTACGGTAAGGTCTTGCATGGCGGGGGTATAACGCTCCTCCCCCGCTTGATAAAGCAGCACCTGGGAGTAATTATCCCCCATCGAGATGCGCTTCTCCGGGATGGGGTGGTCGCTGCTGTTGCTTTGCCAGTTTACGTGGCAGTTGTTGTTAAAGATGCTTAGGGTAGAGTCGTTGCGCACGTCCACATCGTGCTGGGCGTAGAAAGGTCCTTCCAAGAGGCGCACCACCTCGCCGGTGGCGGGCCGGAAATGAAGAATGGCAGAGACGTTTCGCAGGCTCAGGAAAAGATCGCCCCGCTGCCAGTACGGGCCACTTTTGAATACGGGCTGGACATCATTTAAGTGGTATGGATCGGTGCTGCGCGGGGTTTTTAAGAGCAGGTGTTCGAGGTCATTTTCCTTTAATATCCTGCTGATAGAGCGATGGTAAAGCAGCTCCCCCGTGGCGGGATCTATCTTGCTCAGGGTGTTGTCAATAAAATTAAGCGGCCGGCCTTCCAGCCGCACCGCACCGCGGTACACAATAAAGCGGCCGCGCTTATCCCGGGTATAAGAACAGGCCCAGATATGCCCCTCCGGCCCCAAATTGAGCCCGTGGTGATGGGCGATGCTGTCCTGAGTCCAGCGGGGCTGGCCGTTTTTATTTACGCAGAACAATCCGGTAAATCCATTGAGCGAGTACACCAGGCTGCTATCGGGCAGCAGCAGGGGATGCATGACCCGGTGGTGAGGCTGCATGCCGGGGGCGCTGACCTGCCAGTGCCGGGCTACCGAATCGTTGCGCAAATTACGGATCTCCACGCTGCGCTTTTTATCCGCATCGCTGTAGCTGATAAGCGACCAGAGGTCGCGCTGCAGCCGGTTCACCGGCTCAAAGTCTTCCGGGGTAGTTACAAAGGTTTTGGGGAGCTGCTTTACTTCTTCCACGCTTTTTTCGAAAAGGTCGAGGAAGCCCACAAAGTGGAGAAGACCATTTTTCACGCTATGGCCCCAACCGAGCTTGCCCTGAGCGGCCTCTTTTACGGTCCAGCCGTACACGGAGAGCAGGAAGAGGACGATAACGCCCATTGCTATTCTTTGGATCCATCTGGTCATGGGGAGTGTCTTAAAGCAGGTGGCGGGCTGGCAAGGCAGCTGGCGCTAAAGAAAGCAAATATAAGTTTTGTGCCCCAATGGCGGCCGGCAGAAATGGAAGTGCCGCACTTGATACCCCTTGCCGGCGCTGA
Source organism: uncultured Bacteroidota bacterium (assembly GCA_913056475.1). GTDB lineage: Bacteria > Bacteroidota > Bacteroidia > Flavobacteriales > Schleiferiaceae > CAJXMS01. The sequence continues at coordinate 1,487 of CAJXMS010000236.1, read as the reverse complement.
CCGGGTGGCTTCCTGCCCAAGGCTTCCCGCTACTGATATCACATTTGGCCGGTGAGGCCTAAGCTAAGCGGGGCCCGGCTGTAAGGGGGCCTCGAAGAGCGCCTGGAAATAGCGGCGGGCCAGGCCCTTGACCTCCTCCATGGGCACGGGCCGGCCCAGCTCGGCGGCCAGGCTGGTGACGCCCTTGTCGTGGATGCCGCAGGGGACGATGTGCTGGAAGTAGCTGAGGTCGGTATTCACATTGAAGGCCCAGCCGTGCATGGTGATCCAGCGGCTGGGGCGCACGCCCAGGGCGCAGATCTTGCGGGCGGTGGGGCGGCCTAGGTCGAGCCATACGCCCGTTTCGGTGGGGGAGCGCTGGCCGCGCAGTCCATAATCGGCTAGAATACGAATGAAGATCTCTTCCAGGTAGCGCAGGTAACGGCGTATGTCGGGAAAGAAATGATCGAGATTGAGGATGGGATAGCCTACCAGCTGGCCCGGGCCGTGGTAGGTGATATCGCCCCCGCGATTAATGTGGTAAAAGGTGGCATGGAGCTCCCGCAGGCGCTGATCGCTAACGAGAAGATGCTCGCGGCGGCCACTCTTGCCCAGGGTATACACGTGGGGATGCTCGCAGAAGAGCAGGTGATCCTGGCTGCGCTCGTGCTGCTCAGGGGGCAGCTTGCGATTGGCGGTTTTGCGGGCCATGATGGCGGCAAAAAGCTCCTCTTGATAATCCCAGGCGGCCTTATAATCAATGGGGCCCAGGTCCTGAAAGTGGACGGGGCGGGGGCTCAAAAGGGTATTTTTCCCAGTTCGGACTTGAGGCGGTCAATGGAGCGGATGTCGATGATGTCCACCCCCCGTTTTTCGGCCAGGTAATAGGAAAGCCAGTCGCCCAGATGAATGAGGTAGAGGTGGCGCTGGACGGGATTTTCGCCGCGGCTCCAGACGGTGTGCACCTGGGGGGTTTTGCCGCGGAGGATCTCTTCGATGATGGCCAGGCGCTTTTGGTTGCGCTCAAAGTCGTGGGTATGCCGCAGGAAAACCACGCTAAAGCGCTCGTCGCCGCCTTCCCAGCCCACCAGCTCGTTGTGGTTCATTTCAGGCACCTCGGCCTCCCAGGCCAGCATTTTAGCGTTTTCATTGAGCTGCTGGCGCCAGCGGGTAGCCAGGGCTACATTACCCGAGGTAGCCAGGAGCTGGGGTACGGTGCCATCGAGCGCTACCGCCAGGGATTGCGCTTGCTGATCAATTTCTTCTTGATGCGCCTCGAGAAGCTGCTGTACCGCCTGAACGGTTTCCCCGGGCTCGGGCAGGTTTACGCCCAACTGCCGCAGGTAATGGAGGAGAAAAATAGCGCTGTAGCCCAGCATGCTACGGGGCGGATTCCCGCCTTCCATGCTGAGGAGGTTCCAGTTGTTTTCGCGCGCTTTTTCGGCCAACTGGCCGCCGGAGCTGATGGTGAGGATCATGGCGCCCCGTGCCTCGGCCTGAGCCAGGGC
>CAJXMS010000235.1 GCA_913056475.1 uncultured Bacteroidota bacterium | reverse complement strand
GAAGATATCGAGCGCCTTTTTGACGAAGAAATAGCCCGGATCATAGACGGCCTGACCAAAATTAGCGGCGTTTTTGACCAGAACATTTCCATGCAGGCGGAAAATTTCCGCAAAATGCTGCTTACCATCTCCGACGATATTCGGGTGATCCTCATCAAGCTGGCCGACCGCCTCCACAACATGCGAACGCTGGAAAGCATGCCCCAGCAAAAGCAGCTCAAAATAGCCTCAGAAACCCTCTACCTCTACGCTCCCCTGGCCCACCGCATCGGTCTCTACAATATCAAAACCGAGCTCGAAGACCTAAGCCTCAAGTACACAGAACCCGAGGTGTACCGCGATATAGTACTTAAACTAAAGGACAGCCAGGCCGATGAAATGCGCTACCTCAAGCGCTTTTCCAGCCACTTGCGCAAAGTGTTGAAGCAGCAGGGCTTTGATTTTGAGATTAAAGAACGCACCAAGAGCATCTACAGCATACGCAAAAAAATGATGGGCAAAGGCCTGAGCTTTGATGAGATCTATGACAAGTTTGCGGTGCGTATTATTATAGACACCTCTCCCGACCGGGAAAAAGCCGATTGCTGGCGTGTCTATTCCCTGGTAACCGACCATTACCGACCCAATACAGAAAGGCTACGCGACTGGATTTCGGCGCCCAAGGCCAACGGTTACGAAAGCCTTCATACTACGGTGATGGGCCCCGAAGGCAACTGGGTAGAGGTCCAAATACGCTCCCGCCGCATGGATGAAGTAGCGGAACGCGGTTACGCCGCCCACTGGAAGTATAAAGAAGATGCTAGTGGCCAGTCCAAGCTAGACCGGTGGATCAACCAAATCCGCGAAGTATTGGCCAATAACGACGAGGACGCCGTAGACTTCGTGGATGAGTTTAAAATGAACCTCATCGCCGATGAGATCTACGTTTTCACCCCAAAAGGCGACCTCCAAATCCTCCCCTCCGGAGCCAGCCCCCTGGACTTCTCCTTTCATATCCATACCGATATAGGCCTTAAAACACTGGGCGCCAAAGTGAACGGACGCTTAGTGCCCCTCAACTACCAGCTCCGCAGCGGCGATCAGATCGAGATCATCACCAGCCTTAAGCAAAAGCCCAAAGAAGACTGGCTCAACTACGTGGTGACCTCCAAAGCGCGCAACAACATTAAATCTGCCCTGCGCTCTGAGCAGCGCCAGGTAGCCGAAGAAGGCCGCCAAATTCTGGAGCGCAAGCTGCGCTACGTCAAGATCAAAGCCAGCAAAAAGCTCCTGCAGGAAATGACCCGCTTCTTTAGCTTAAAAAACACCAGCGAGCTTTACTACAAGGTAGGCATGGGCATCATCGACAATAAACAGATCAAAGAATTTGTCCGCCGCCAAAACCAGGGCCTCTACAGCACCATCAAAAATCGCATTGTGGGGCGCTCCAAAGATGATCTCCGCAAGCTGAAACGCCGGGAAACCGACGGAAGCGAGCGCATCCTCGTCTTTGGCCCCGATGAGGAAGAGCTCGACTATAAATTTGCCAAATGCTGCAACCCCATCCCCGGCGATGAAGTATTTGGATTTATCACCGCCACCGAGGGCATCAAAGTGCACCAAAAAAACTGCCCCAATGCCATCTATTTGCGCAGCAACTTTGCCCAGCGAATTATCCGCGCCAAATGGATCAAAACCGAAAAGACCGAGTACACCGCCGTGCTCATTATCAAAGGAATAGACACGGTAGGCTTGGTCAACCAAGTCACCCAAATCATTTCCAACGACCTTAACGTCAATATCCGCAGCATTAATATCTCCGGAGATGAAGGCATCTTTGAAGGCTTAATTACCGTCATGGTCCAGGACAAAATCCACCTCAATCAAGTAATGGAAAAGCTCCGCAGCATAGAAGGGGTCACCAGTGTAGACCGGCAGTACCGCCAGCCTAGCTAAGCCCAGGCGCTGCGCCGGCCACGGCCTCATCGGCCAAAGGAGAAACCGGACACCCCCGCATCTACCCCACTATCAGCCCTTTCGAAATTACTATCTTTGCCCATTAGCTTAAGTGAGTATGAACTCCCCCGAATTCGAAACCGTAAAAAAAGTCTTCACCGATTACCTGGAGAAGAACAAGCAGCGCAAAACGCCCGAGCGCTACGCTATTCTCAAGGAAATTTACGAGCACAATGAGCACTTTGATGTAGAGTCGCTCTTCATTTTGATGAAGACGAAAAACTACCGAGTGAGCCGGGCTACCATTTATAATACCATCGAGCTCCTGCTCGATTCGAAGTTGGTGCGCCGCCACCAGTTCGGTCAAAATCAAAGTTATTACGAGAAGTCCTTTTTCAATAAGCAGCATGATCATATTATCCTCACCGATACCGGCGAGGTACTGGAATTTTGCGATCCCCGCATCCAAATGATCAAAGACACCGTAGAAGACATCTTTGGCATCGAGGTAAGCTCCCACTCCCTGTACCTCTATGGTACGCGCCAAAAAAGCAGCGAAGGTGAAGAAGATGCCTCTTCCTCCTCCTCTCCCGCTGCTTCCGCTTCTTAAAAGAGAATTCAAGACACCAAACCCTCTAAACAACCACCACCTGCATGAGTGTAAACGTACTCCTGGGCCTCCAGTGGGGCGATGAAGGCAAGGGCAAAATCGTAGACGTCCTTACCCGACAGTACGATATCATAGCCCGTTTCCAGGGAGGACCCAATGCCGGTCATACCCTCGAATTTGATCAGGTTAAGCACGTGCTCCATACCATTCCTTCAGGTATATTCCATCCGGGCAGCCAAAACGTGGTAGGCAATGGCGTCGTGATAGACCCCGTTATTTTTCAAGAGGAAATAGAAGCCCTTCAACCGCACGGCATAGCTATTCAGGAGCGCCTCCTGATATCCCGAAAGGCCCACCTGATTTTACCTACCCACCGCCTCTTAGATGCCGCCTCCGAAAAGGCCAAAGGCAAGGAAAAAATCGGCTCTACCCTCAAAGGTATAGGGCCTACCTACATGGATAAAACGGGCCGCAACGGGCTCCGGGTAGGCGATATCGAACTGCCCGATTTTGCCGAGCGTTACTATAGCCTGCGGCAAAAACACGAGCAGCTCCTCAGTCATTACGATTTTCCGTATGCCGAGGAGCTCCCCGCGCTGGAAAAAGCCTGGATGAAGGCCGTAGATAAGCTGCGCCGGCTGAGCCTCATCGATTCCGAACACTTCATGCACCAGGCCCTCCAGGCAGGCAAATCCATCCTGGCCGAAGGGGCTCAAGGCTCCCTTCTAGACCTGGACTTTGGCAGTTACCCCTTCGTAACCTCCAGCACCACTACTTGCGCCGGCAGCTGTACCGGACTGGGCATAGCCCCTACCGCCATAGATCAGGTATACGGGATTTTTAAAGCCTATTGTACCCGGGTGGGCAGTGGCCCCTTCCCCACCGAGCTATTTGATGATGACGGCCAGCGGATGCAGGAAAACGGGCACGAATACGGCAGCACCACCGGCCGGCCCCGCCGCTGCGGCTGGTTCGACGCCGTCGCCATGCGCCGGGCGGTGGAGATCAGCAGTATCTCCGGGCTTTGCATGACCAAACTCGATGTCCTCGACGAGCTCGATACGCTGCGCATCTGCACGGGCTATCGCTGCGGCTCGCAACGCAGCGATGTCCTGCCCACCGGCGCCGAGGCGCTGG
>CAJXMS010000234.1 GCA_913056475.1 uncultured Bacteroidota bacterium | reverse complement strand
GCAAGTGGTTTCTTAAAACCAGATACTTTACAAAAACGCCCCGATCCAACTCTTTGGCCAAACGCAAGTCTCTACCGCCGGCCACCGCGGCGAGCTGGTTTTGCTTTTTCAAAACCAAGTTTCTCTGACGTCGATTATGGGAACAGCCCAAAATCCTCACCTGGCCCGGGGGTACCTTGATTTGTTCTCTAGGGCTGGCAGGTTTGGACCGAAATAGGAGGCAAGGGAGGTAAATCAGCCCCAGCGGCAGAGCCAGGCAAATCGCTCGGATAGCGGGTAATTAAAATTAGGTCTTATTCCTTGCCATCCTTTAACTTCCTCAACACATCTTCCGTCATTCCCTCCATCTTCGAAAAGGCAAACCATTTCTTACCCAGGTCTTTCAAGGAAGCACCAAAGTGATACAGCTCTTTTTCATCCAGGAGTAGAAAGCGATCGTGGGACTCCTTGTATTCCAGTAGCTTGATTGCGGAATATTGGCTATTGTGCTTCTTGAGGTCGAGCTTTAGCTGCTTGCTGATGGTTTTGGTGTAGATGGTGGCAGACACGTTCTTGTTTCGCTTGCTCAGTAGGGTTAGCACCGTTTCATCCACGTAGTTGTCTACGAGGATAATACTGCTTTTGGCTTTTTTAATCAACTCAGCTACAAATACATACGCATCAAACACCTGACCATCGAAAAAAATGCCCTGCCTGGGAGGTAAGCTGGCGTTTATTTGTACTTCTATTTCCTCCATGCGTCCGATCAGACCATGAACATTTTTTTCTATCCGGTCCATGCGTTTGGCAATGGAGTACCCTTTGAGTAAGTGCTCTTTGAGAACCTGGTTTGCCCAAATACGAAATTGTGTACCGCGCCTGGAATTTACCCGGTAACCTACAGATAGTATGACATCTAAGCTATAGTGCAGTAATGTTCTACTGACTTCCCTGCGGCCTTCCCTGCGAACTGTTCGGAATTTCCGAACAGTTGAGTTTTCTGCCAGCTCGCCTGATTCGAAAATATGTTTGATATGCTCGCTAATGTTGGCTTTGCTACTTTCGAAGAGTTCTACTATTTGTTGCTGGGTTAACCAAATGGTTTCATCTTCTATACGTACTTCAATGTGAGAGGCTAGTTCATCGGATTGGTAGAGTACAATTTCGTCTTTACTACGCATTTGCAAATCAATTATAGAGCGGTTTGGTAAGCGTAAATTTCTTATTTAAGCTGCAGCTCAAAGGCTTCTCGCAGACTGGGGAAGCATCCGCCTAAGTGGTGGTCCTCCCCAGCGGCTATATCCATCTCATAGCGGTTGGTCTGTAGCCCCTTTCCTGCCTGCGCTACGAATCACTTAAAACACAAAATATCAATTACTTACAAGTGAATTCAGAGAAGCAGCCAAGGTACAAAAACGCCCCGGTCCATCTCTCCGGCCAAACACAGGGCGCTACCGCCCCGCCTCCGCGGCGAGCGGGACTTGCTGTCTCCATGCCGCTCCCGGATGGCGATGGCGGGGGTAGCGCTTGTTCCGGGCTTGCGCATCCTGGTCATGGTTTTGGCTCCGGGGTCTGGCAGGGGCGGACCGAAATGGGGGCAGGACCCACACTCAATAGGCAGAAGGCCCGAGGCTTGCTTAGTAGGAAGGCCCAAAAATCGAAAACCCGCCCAGGTGCGCTGATCTATTGGGAAGCGGGGCGGGTATTATTGGGGCAAAAATAGGGAATTTTTTGGGGTGGGGGAGTAATGGGAAAGGGGAGCAATATGCTCCGGTATGGTAAGGTGGTTCCTGAGCGGTGAGCCGCAACCTGATCGGTCTCCCTCAACGCAGAACTAAGCCGGCCAGACCGGTTTGGAGGAAGAAGAGAAAGCCCATTTTGCGGAAGCGCCGCGCCCGATCACCGGGCGCTCCCCTTGTTACGCGACCCCCTTAAAATCGAAAACCCGCCCCGGTGCGCTGATCCGCAGGGAAGCGGGGCGGGTGTTATAAAACTTATATACCCAAAGCCACACCTTATGAAAATGGTCATAATCCCTATCCGTGGTCACCAGGTCAGCTTTGGCTGTGCGGGCTAAAGCTGCTATCCAAACATCGTTTTGTCCTATACCGATTGACCTGCCCAACTTATCATCGGGTAGGGCGTTTTTACTGTAATTCCAAAGAGTGGCATAAGCCTGCATCAGTTTATCGTCGGCTGCCGCAATATCAATAACTGCCAATCTGTTCACCAGATCCTTTAAGCGCTTGATCTTTTCCGGTCCCCACTCTTGGCGTTGCACAAAGCCTTCTATTTCGCCCATCGTGACGGAGGCGATAATGGGTATGGCATCCTTGCCAAGCAGGTTGAGCCGGCTTTCTACTTTTTGTGCCCGTTCATTCTGCCTTACAAAATGGAGCAAGATGCTGGTATCTAGCACGTACTTGCGCATCAATCAAGGTCTTTTAGCATTTGCTCAAATTCCTCATCGCTTTCATCCCCCGGCCACTTACCCATGATTTCGGCCAAAGGATTACTACCCTTTTCCAGGATTTGCCTTTCCAATTGTACTTCCACCGTTTCAGATTTCGGTTTCTTTGAAAAATACACATCTCCTTGACCAGGCTCAGAAACACGCTGAATTTCAATCACTGAGTTACCTCTTGCTTTAAAGTGTGTAATGCCGGTGAGGGTCACCTCTTTTCCCCAAAACCCGGCAATACTTTCCGGCGTAAGCTCATCCGACAGGAAACCATCAACAATGCCTTCTTCTGTTTTAATCTTTACTTTAAGTTTGGAGTATTGCAGCATTTCTACCACTCCGTTTAGGACTACGGGTTTTGGGTCAGGAATTTCATCGGCGAGTACCTTTATTTTTTTAAAATCTTTTTGGGTGAGTTTTAATTCAGGTAAACTGCCTTGATTAGAGATGGTAATGGTTTCACGCTCGCTATAAAATGCTTTCTTAAGGTCTTTCAGTTCACGCAATAAAGGTTTATCCAGCAGGTCATTCCCATCATCATCGGCCAAAGCCATTTGAAAAGTCTTAATGAAAAGAGATAGGGGCGTCTCGTCTGGCAATTGGCTTTGCGATTCCGCTTTAAAAATATCGGTTTGATAGGGCTCAAGTGTTTTTTTAAATGGTTCTGTCTGTAAACAAAGTACGGTGCTGCCTTCGGTGATTCCAGTCAAAGAAACTTTGAGCGCATCCTGAAGGGATATTTTTTTCCGCCCCCTGGTCAAGCTGACGCCCTTAAGGCGCATTTGTAGCGCTCCTTCGGATATTCTACGGATACCCTGGGCAATATGAGCCAAGCGATCCAGAACGATAGCACCCTGAGGTTCAGAGCCGTTATCTATTTTGATTTCATAATTCATCTTGTTGAACTGCCTTTGATTTTATTTTACAAAAACCAACCGTAATTCCGCCATTTTGGCCAGCTATTTTTTAGCTGCATCCCAAGCGCTGTTGGTCGATTACTTAAGCATTAAACAAAGCCCCTCCTCCACAGCGCCTCCATCTACCCACCGGCAGTTGGTCTCAATGCCCTTTTCTGCCAGCTATGCAAAACACTTAATACCAGCTACTAACTAGTGGGGTCTTAAGAACCGCCAAATTACAAAAACGCCCCGATCCAACTCCCCGGCCAAACACAGGGCGCTACCGCCCGGCCTCCGCGGCGAGCGGGACTTGCTTTTTCAAAACCAAGTTTCTCTGACGTCGATT
>CAJXMS010000233.1 GCA_913056475.1 uncultured Bacteroidota bacterium | reverse complement strand
AGGAAACCTTCCTTGTCGGCATCGAGAATGGCAACGAGGGAGACCTCCGGCAGATCGAGGCCCTCACGAAGGAGGTTTACCCCTACGAGTACGTCAAAAAGCCCCAGCCGCAGGTCGCGCATGATCTCCACCCGTTCCAGGGTGTCCACGTCTGAGTGAATGTAGCGGCAGCGGATCTGGTGGCGGGTAAAATACTTGGTCAGTTCCTCGGCCATGCGCTTGGTCAGGGTAGTTACCAGCACGCGTTCGTCCTTTTCCTGGCGGAGGCGGATCTCTTCCATGAGGTCATCTACCTGGTTCTGGACAGGGCGCACATCGATGGCGGGGTCCAGCAGGCCGGTGGGGCGGATGAGCTGTTCTACCACCACGCCTTCGCTCTTTTCCATCTCGTAGTCGCCCGGGGTGGCGCTGACGTACACCACCTGATTTTGGAGGGTTTCAAACTCGTCGAAGGTGAGCGGCCGGTTGTCCAGCGCCGCGGGCAGGCGGAAGCCGTATTCTACCAGGTTTTCTTTGCGGGAGCGGTCGCCGCCGTACATGGCGCGCACCTGGGGCACGGTTACGTGACTTTCATCGATCACCATCAGGTAATCGTCCGGGAAATAATCCAGCAGGCAGAAGGGCCGGGTGCCGGGCGCCCGGCCGTCCAGGTAGCGGGAGTAGTTCTCGATGCCGGAGCAGTAGCCCAGTTCCCGGATCATCTCCAGGTCAAACTCGGTGCGCTCTTGCAGCCGTTTGGCTTCCAGGGGCTTTTGCTGGTTGCTGAAAGATTGTACCTGATCGGTGAGGTCGTCCTGGATGGAGTGGATGGCCGACTCCAGGCGGCCCTTGCTGGTCACAAATAGATTGGCCGGGAAAATGCGGATCTGGTCAAACCGCTCGATAATGCTGTTGTCGCCGGGATCAAAACGTTCAATCTCTTCGATCTCGTCGCCAAAAAAGTGCAGCCGGAAGGCGGTGTCGGCATAGGCGGGAAATACATCTACCGTATCGCCCTTGACGCGGAAATTACCCCGCCCAAATTCGGCCGCCGTGCGGGCGTACAAAGCGTTGACCAGGTGGTGCAGGAGCTTGTTGCGGGCGATGACCTGGCCCACCGCCAGTTCAATCACCTGGTTGTTAAATTCCTCGGGGTTGCCGATCCCGTAGAGGCAACTAACCGAAGCCACCACCAGTACATCGCGCCGCCCGGAAAGCAGGGCCGAGGTGGTGCTCAGGCGCAGCTTTTCGATCTCCTCATTGATGCTGAGGTCTTTCTCAATGTAGGTGCCGCTGCTGGGGATATAAGCCTCTGGTTGATAATAATCGTAGTAGGAGACAAAGTACTCCACGGCATTATGGGGAAAATACTGTTTAAATTCCCCGTAAAGCTGCGCCGCCAGGGTCTTGTTGTGGCTCAGCACCAGGGTAGGACGCTGCACCTCCGTCACCAGGTTGGCCGCGGTAAAGGTTTTCCCGGAGCCGGTTACGCCCAGAAGGGTTTGGTAGCGGTCGCCCCGTTCTACCCCTTCGCGAAGTTGCCGGATGGCCTCGGGTTGATCGCCCGTGGGCTTGTATTCACTCTCAATGCTAAAATCCTGCGCCATAAGCGGCAAAAATACGAAGGGCCGGGGGATGGGAGATAGGAGGGACGGTGGTTAACCACCGGGGCTTATCCAGAAGATTTTTTCACCGGGCCGCGGCCCATGGTACCCGCCGGAAAGCCCCCAGCGATAAGCTCGTTTCCCAGGCGGCGCAAAAGCCCCTCGGTAGCGACGTTTGTTAAAACCTCTTTCCCTTAAAAACGCCATCTACCTGCCGGCCCTTCGCCGCCAGGGCGTAAAAAGCGCCGGGCCACTTAGCTTTTCTCCTTCCACCGGCGAATGCCTTCCTCAATCCGTTTGGCGTAGGGGAAAGAGCCGTCGTCTTCTTCCGCCTGGGTTTTACCGATTTCCATGGCCTGCCGGGCGGCGTTTACGGCATCATCATAACTATCCATACTGGCCAGGATCTCGGCGTGGAGCCAGTGGCTGTACCAGCTTTCCTCATTGCGTTCCAGCGATTGTTTCATGTAGTCGAGGGCCTTTTCGGGGTCCAGCTCATTATTGTGGTAGAAGCCGGCCGCATTGCGATACACGCGCCATTTCTTCGCCTCTTCCGCCTCGGCCAGCGCTTCTTCTATGTTGCGCATAGCGGTCCGCATGGTGGGCACCTCCAGGGGGATAAACACCCCGGTGCGCTCCCATTTGATAAAGAAATGAGCCCCTTGGGTCCGCAGTTTATCAAAGCCGATGGTGAGGTTTTCCGTAGACTCCACGGACTGCGTTTTGACCTCCAGCCGCGCCACGTCTTTTTCGGGGTCATAATCACCGGTGCCCCAGAGGTCGGTATCTTTATTGAAGATCACCGTCCAGGTTTCCTCGCCCGGTTTGGTAAACAGGGAATAGCGGCCCGCCGGGATTTCTTCTCCCTGGAAAATTACGGGGGTATCAAAGCTTATGGTGGTCGCTTTATTGGCGCCCGTCCGCCAAATTTCACCGAAAGGCACCAGGCCACCGAAAATAGCGCGTTCTTTTTTACCGGGCCGGGAGTAGTTCACCGTAAAAGCGGTGAGGCCTACGTCCTGTTCTAGCTTTTGGCGGGGGCTGGCATCCGGCAGTTCCTGCGCCTGCGTGGCGGGGGCGGTGAGTAGGCCTGCGGCCAAAAGTGATAGCGTCCATTTTTTCATGATCTCGTTTTTAGATTAGGATTACAAACTTAGGCATTTGCCCGGGGGCGACTAACTAAGGATTTCTGGTTGATACGCGCTTAGTTGTCCCGCCTGGTCGCGGTAGAAAGTGGTCTTTACCGCATCGCGCAAGCGGGTGTATTCCTGGTGCTTTTCATCGGCCTGGAGGCGGCTTTCCAACACCATATCGTAGAGGCCCAGTATCCCGAGGAGGAGTTCGCAAAACTCGCGTACCGCGTGCTCCTGTCCCTGGCAGGCGCTGATATAATCGGCCAGCCGGTGCTGTTCCACGTAGTCCAGCAGGAGCGGGTTGGCCAGGCGCCCCACGGCGAAGCGCAGGCCTACCTCTTGGGCCACGGAAAGGTCCAGGAGGTCGTCGTAGAAATAGGCCGTCTGCCCCGGGGTGATGCCCTGCTGATCGCAGAAGTGGCGCAGGGCTTTGGCCTTATCGCGAGAGCGGCTGTACACCGCCGTATAATGGTCGCGCTGGGCCAGGTAAAGCGCCGATGGATTTTCCTGGCCACTGATGATGGCAATGGCCGGCAGCTGCCCGGTAGCCCGGTACAGGCCGTAGCGGAGCAGGTGAATGCCCAGGGTGTCTACTTCCGTAAAATTGGATTGGGAATGAAAGCCCTTGCCGCCATCGTTAAAGACCCCGTCCCAGTCAAAGACCAGGGCCTGTATTTGGCGCAGGCGTTGTTGGATATCGAAGGCACTGCGGATAAATTGGCCGCCCCCGTTAACGAAATGATCTTCTATATGCGTAAGGTCGATCGGAGCCATATTTAGCTAATTTTAAGCAGCAAAGATGAGGTAAATTGAAGGTTTAAGGGCAATTGGAATACCAGACAGCCTGGCGCCCGCCTTAGGCGGTTCCCGTCAAGGCGACAAGCCTTGAAACATAATAGCCTGGGGTTGCAACCTTAGGTTAAATACCCCGCCTTTCCCGGAGTGCCGGTAGGGCGCCCAGCCAGCGGGGCCCATGCCAAGGGGGAAAGCCTTGAAACATAATAG
>CAJXMS010000232.1 GCA_913056475.1 uncultured Bacteroidota bacterium | reverse complement strand
GAAGAGGTTGGCCCAACTGCGCGGGGCTTCATCAATGGTGGCGAGGAGTTCTTTCCGAGCGCCATCCACAATTTGCTGGAAGGCCATTTGCAGCTCTTGCTGTTTGGCCTGGGCATTGGCACTATCCCGGTATTGTTGAAAAACTTGCCCCAGGCTGTCTACCCGCTGGCGGGCGGCATCTACGATGGACGTTATGGTGTGAATTCGCTCACTGGTTTCGTTGCCATCTACTTCGTAGCTCCACTTGTTATTCGCCTGATTTAAAGTAATGCTTTGATCGCTATTGGGGGTTACGTAAAGGGGAACCCGGATTTGTTGCGGTACAGAAACCATTAAGAAAGCAGAGCTGTCCATATCTACCCCAAAATCAATATTGCCACCTTCCGCGGTAAGCGTATCGAGCTGATCAATAGACTGGGGAAGGAGTTTGGAAAACACCACCTGGGTGCTGTCCGGGGCGCTTACCCTTACTTGAACGTTGCCGGAGGTCGAACCGGATTGGCAGGCAGTGAATAACCCTGCCGCGAGGACCACAAATAGGCCTTTTTTAAACATAGATACTTGGATTTTACTTTTCTAACTCTTGTTGTACCAGCTTGCTGGCTATTTTAGGATCCGCTTTGCCGCCGGATAGTTTCATGACTTCCCCCATAAACAAGCCCTGCACCCCTTTTTTACCATTGCGGTAAGCCTCCACCTTATCCGGAAATTTGGCCAGTGCCTGTTGTACAAGGGCCATTAGTTCGCCTTCATTGCTTTCCTGGATCAAGTTATGAGCTTGGGCCAGCTCCGCAGGCGCGGTATCTGGCGCTGCCAGCATGTGTTTGAATAAATCTCCGCTGGCCACGGTATTGCTTACTTTGCCCGTCTCTACTAGCTCCAGAAGCTCCGCAATAGCCGCCGCCGGTAGCGGGAAGTCCTCTATAGAAAGGGCGTTTTCATTGAGGTAACTCTTGACCGGGCCCATAAGAAAATTGGCCGCTGCCTTGTACTGATCGGTGTGTTCAAGGACGGATTCAAAGTAAAGGGCCATCGCTTTTTGTTCGGTGATGAGGCCGGCATCATATTCACTAAGTCCCATTTTCCGGTACTTAGCAAAAAGCTCCCGGGGCAAGGGGGGCAATTGCGCGCGTACGGCTTCAATGTAGTCTTCTTTGACCAGGACCGGCGGTAGATCCGGCTCGTTGAAATAGCGGTAGTCATGCGCATCTTCCTTAGCCCGCAGCAGTTGAGTTTTTCCCTGCGCCGCGTCAAAAGTGCGGGTTTGTTGTACTACGCGCTCGCCACTTTCCACCAGGGCTATCTGGCGTTCTATTTCATAATCAATGGCTTTTTGCACGTTTCGGAAAGAGTTCAGGTTTTTGACCTCCACCTTAGTACCAAAAGCGTCCTGTTCCTTGGGCCGCACCGAGATGTTTACATCACAGCGCAGACTACCTTCTTCCATATTGCCATCGCTAATGTCCAGATAGCGGACCAGCTTGCGCATTTCGGTAAGGTAGCTGTAGGCCTCCGTTCCGTTGCGAAATTCCGGTTCGCTCACGATTTCCAGCAGGGGTACGCCGGCCCGGTTAAGATCTATCAGGCTGTTAAAAGGGTCTAAATCGTGGCTGCTTTTCCCGGAGTCTTCCTCCATGTGGATGCGGGTTAGCGCTATTTTTTTGGGCTGGCCATCGGCATCTTTTATTTCTACAAAGCCACCATTGCATATAGGCGTTTTATCCTGCGTTATCTGGTAGCCCTTGGGAAGGTCCGCATAAAAGTAGTTCTTGCGGGCATATTCGTTGCGCTCTCGTATAGCACATTGACAGGCCAGGCCCAGGCGCACCGCGTATTCCACCACTTTTTGATTGACGCGGGGCAGGGCCCCGGGGTGGCCCAGCGTAATGGGGCTCGTCTGGCTATTGGGGCTGGCACCGTAGGCGGTGGCGTCACTGCTGTAGGCTTTGCTTTTTGTGCCGAGCTGCACGTGTATTTCCAGACCTATTACGGATTCGTATGCTGCGCGAAGATTGGCGTCCATGGGCATTTTTGCGAAAGGGGTACAAAGAAACAAAATCCGCACCGCTCTGCCTATGTTTTTAGCGGAGGCCTGCCGGCCAAAGGTAAGGCCGGTCTTGATCGGACAATTAGGATTATAGTAATGAGTGTCCCATCCGGCAGGGCCCATCAGGCCAAGCCGGAAGCCTTGCTCACTCGGCGGTGCTTGCAGCGACCAGCCTGGTCACTAGCCATTTTAGGTAAGCCTTTCCAATTTGGCAAATTTCAACAATAATTTCTTTTCTCCCACATTTTCAAAGTTGATCAAAGCCTTCCGATTAGGGCCGGAGCCTTCCAGAGCGCTGATGGTGCCCATGCCAAAGCGGGGGTGTTTTACCCGTTGGCCTTCGCTCACGTCGCTCAGCTTCTCGAAATTGCCATCATGCTCCTGCTGTGGCCCCATCCGTTTAAGGTTGCGCCCGGCGGGCGCGTGCGGAGCGGGTCTTTTGCGGCCGGCTTCGGCAGGCTTTTTACGGGGGGCGCCTCCATTAGGACGCGGGCGGGTAGGGGTATCGTGCGTTCGCATTTGGTTCATTTCCTCCGGGCTCAGGAAGGGGCTAAACTCCGGGGTGCTCTGGTGGAGGTAGCGTTCGTCTAGCTCTTCCAGGAAACGGCTCGGTTCGCAATCAATGAGCTTACCCCAGCGGAAGCGCATTTGGGTATAGGTAAGGAAGGCTTCTTGCTCTGCGCGGGTGAGCGCTACGTAAAAAAGGCGGCGTTCTTCTTCGAGGTCACTGCGACTATTGACGGCCATCATGCTGGGGAAGAGGTTTTCTTCCAGGCCCACGATAAAGACGACGGGAAACTCCAGGCCCTTGGCCAGGTGGATGGTCATTAAAGATACCTTGGGTTCGTGGTCATTTTGATCTTTGTCTTGATCCGTGATGAGGGCTACGTCCTGCATAAAAGAAGCCAGGCTGGGGTCACCATCGGCTTCTTCTTGCTGGTCTTCCACAAATTCCTGCACCGCGGTGAGCAGTTCCTGAATATTTTCTTTCCGGCTTATGCCTTCCGGGGTTTTGTCTTCACTGTGCAGCCTAAGCAGTCCGGAACCCTTAGCAACTTCCTGGGCCAGGGTGTAGGCGTTTTCCCGGTTGGCCAGGGCCTGGTAGCTCTTGATTTTGGTTACAAAATCGCTAATTTTCTCCTGCGCGCCCCGGTTTATCTTCAGCTGGGGGAGGAAGTCGATCTGCTCGCATACTTCCCAGATGCTGCTTTTCTGGGCATCGGCCTGGATCGTAAGCTTTTCTACGGTGGTATCACCTATGCCCCGCTTGGGATAGTTAATTACCCGGCGCAGCGCTTCTTCATCCTGCGGATTGATCACCAGGCGTAAATAGGAAAGCAGGTCTTTTACCTCCTTACGCTGGTAGAAGCTCAAGCCCCCGTAGATGCGGTAGGGGATGTTTTTTTTCCGGAGGGCGTCCTCCAGAGCGCGAGACTGGGCGTTGGTGCGGTACAGGACCGCCGTTTCGCCCCCCTCCCCGGCGCGGTCGGCGGCGCGGACGCGGTCGATCACGAAGGAGACCTCGTCGTTTTGATCCGGCAGCAGGAGGAGCCGCGGGAGGGACCCCTCCTCCCGGTCGGTGAAGAGCGCTTTTCCCAGCCGGCCCTGATTGTTGGCCACTACCGCACCGGCGAGATCAAGGATGGGTGCGGTGGAGCGGTAGTTCTGCTCCAGGCGCAC
>CAJXMS010000231.1 GCA_913056475.1 uncultured Bacteroidota bacterium | reverse complement strand
CCCGATTGGCAATAAAGGCGGGCGTATCCTTACATAGGACGGTGGTCTTTCCCAGGTAACGATCGCCATAGTGCAGGAAAAAATTTAGGACCTCGGGCTTGGTCTTCTCGGTGGGAATAAGCTCCAGCAGTTCCAGGTAACGGGGCGGATTAAAGAAGTGTGTCCCCAGAAAATGGGCCTGAAAATCATCGCTGCGGCCTTCCAGCATAGTGTTAATGGGGATACCCGAAGTATTGGAACTAATGAGTGTACCGGGCTTGCGGTGCTTTTCTACCCGCTCGAAGAGCGCCTGTTTGATATCCAGCCGCTCTACCACCACCTCAATAATCCAGTCAGAATTTTTGATCTGGGCTAGGTCGTCGTCAAAGTTACCAGTAGTAATGCGCTGGCGGTAGCTTTTTTGAAACAGCGGCGCCGGGTTCATCTTCACCGCATGGTCCAGGTGGCCGTTCACCAGGCGGTTGCGAACGCTGCGGTCTTTCAAGGAGCGGCCCGCTTTTTCTTCTTGTTCGTTAAGTTCCTGAGGCGGAATATCCAGGAGGAGCACCTGAAGGCCGGCATTGGCGAGGTGGCAGGCTATTTGGCTGCCCATGACCCCGGACCCGAGAACGGTAACGTGACGGATGTTATATCTCATATTTCGTTGGTTTTAAGCGTATGAGGCTCAAATTTGGGAATAAGCCCTTGCTGGGCCAGTTGATGTATTTCTTCCAGTACTTCCAGTACGGTATGTACTTTTTCCGCTGGAAAGTGGTGGTAAAGAAAGTTGTTGAGTTGGAGCACAGCCCCTTTAGCATCTTCGCGTTTTTCTTGGCCAAAGTCGGTTAAAAAAACCAAAACGCCCCTTCCATCTTCCGGGTTGGGGCGGCGCTTTATGAGGCCTTTTTCCTCCATACTACGCAGCAGCCGGGAGAGGCTGGTCGCCTCCATGCCCATTTTTGGTCCGAGTGCCGTAGCAGGCGTACCCGCCTCCTTATCGATGGTAAGCAGCACAAAGCCAGTAGCCATAGAAACACCGTAGCCGGCAGCCACGTCATTGTAATACTTCATAAGGCTCTGCCAGGTACGGCGCAGGTGAAAATCGACGGTCTCTTCTGCTTTCATGGAGGGCTAAGGTACAGAAAATAGCTATGCATGCATAATAACTTTTCGCGGGACTAAAACCGGAAAAGATTTACCCGGAAAGGGCACAGGGAGGCCTGGCGGCCAAAGGAGAGAGCGGCCAGCCAGGGACAAAAGGCCGGCCTTAAGCAAAAAAGGGAAGATGGTCAGGCAGAAGCATAAGTCAAGTATACCTTTTTAAGTTAGGCAATACTTTGAAGTTGAATAAATATACCTCGCTTAATAAACGGATAATAGCCAAAGGTGGTAAAACCCCTGCCTCCTCCCCTCAGGCAGCTAAAGCAAGGAAGCAAATCAATACGGCGCCAATATCCTAAACCCAAGGCAAACGCCTCGTTATTCTGCAGATGGTCATGTATCCCCTTAAAGAAGCCCTTTTACCCAAAACGGTAGAGCGGCGTTTTCGCTTCCTTAAAAACTATCGATATAGTTCTCATTAAAGCGGGGGTAATTGAGCTTCTGGCATAGCAGAAGGGCATGATGACGGGCGTTTAGCGCACCGAAGAGATGGTATTTTAAAAGAGAATAAAAAAAGCTGAGCAGCTCTTTGTAACTAAAGCGGAATTCATCAGGCTTGATCTCCGCCAGGGTAGCCTGGGCTGCGTCTGTTTCTCCCCTCTTATACAGAAAGCAGGCTTTTAAAAGGAAGAACACCTGAAAATAATAAAGGTGCCGGTAATCTTTGGAGGCGAATAAAGCACGTATTTCCGCTTTAATAGCCGGGAATAAAACATAATTGGAGGAGATGATAGAAGCCACCATGGGCTCATACAGATTTTCTAAGGAGAGCGGGCGCAGCAAATCTAAATGCGTAGCCTCCGCCTCTCCGCTATACAAGGCCAGGCTAAAAATACGGCCCTGGAGGATCGGATGCACAGGCTTTCTAACGGTCCGGTGCGCCACTTCCCTGCCCACCTGCGGCGTTTTCCCTTGTAAAAAGGCGCGGAGGGTCTTTAACCCATACTTTAATAGCCGGTCCGGTTTATTTGACGCCGGGTGATAGAGATAATGTAAATAGTAGCCATTCAGCGCAGAATAATCCACAAAGATACTGAATATGAAATCATTAAAGAAAGTACAATCCAGTAAACGGTTTATTTCTACTCGGCTAAAGGATGTATGGCGGAGCACCAGCCCCACCGAATTACCCAAAATGAGCACCTCATTGTAGATAAAGTCCTCCACTCGAAGTTGTAGCTGATCTAAGGTATCACAGAGCGCTTCTACTTTGTGTGCCAGCAAACCATGCCGGCATAGCTGGGTAAGAAATTCTAAGCGCTGCAGGCTGTCAGAGGAAATGCCTCGGTAATAATTGATTAAAGCGGCCGGATTAAATTCACTAATCAGGGCGTACACCTTCAGGTGCTGGTCGTAAGCGCGTTTCAGCGGCTGAAAGGAAAGAAAGTGCTGGTAAGAACGGTACCCCAGAAAGCGGCTCAGGGCATCAAGAGTACTCTCCCGGGCCTTTACCTCTTGTTTATCCAATCTAAAAAAACGCCTCAGGGTGTTGTAGTTCAGGTTTATCCCCGTAGCGCGTTCTATTTGCGCCGATAAAAGTTCACAATCGCCCCGGCTAGAGACCTCCCGTCCCAGCTTAACCACAATTTCCTCCTTCAATTTATTGATCATAATTAGGCAGGGCCTTGAACAAAATAAAGCGCTAAACAAAAGCCTTCAAGCGGGCTACCCATCGGTCCGCTAATAAGCCCACTGCGCTCTTCATGATGGCTTCAAACCTAATAAAAGCGCCTCAATTTAGGCCTTCAGCCCTTCGCGGAAAAGGGTCTCGGGTTCCCTTTTGGTGCGCCCTTGCTGCCCATCCGGCCAAAATTGAGCAAGAAAGTGCAATATTCTTATACCGCTTCCTCTTTGTTATCAAACAGTACCATAAACCTGATCCAACAAAACCATTAGGGGCTTAAAATGTATCAAACGTGTATCAAAAAAAGCCTGGGCCAGCAACACCTTTGTACGGCATTCTTACATTTTCATGTAAACCAATATAGCCGCTCTCTATGACGTCACCTTTCCCTAATATGCTTGGCTACATGCCACCTTAAACCTGGGAAGTCTCTAAGTTTCTCCTCCCTCGCTAGGGGGCTTCCTTTTGGAGCCCCGGTTACTTAGGTACCGGGGCTTTTTTCTGCTCAGTAGTTACCGCCCGTATCGCTTTCTACGGAATCGCTTATTGATCACACGCCCAATCCCTTAAAGCGCCCGGATTTCGCATTCTAAAATCAAAACCTGCTCCGGGGCTTGGAAATGGAAGTCGGTAAGGATCGCTCTTGTTGACCAAAACGGGTTAACATAGGCCTAAGAATACTCAGCTGACTAAAGAGGAGCGCCCGCAGTAGAGCGGGAAACTATGTTAGGCCGTAGGTCTTTAAGCCCATTGCCATGAGGCACCCCCCAAAAAAAAACGCCCCGGGAATACGGGGCGTTTTAGGGTTTAAGAGAGCCAATTTAATTCCCTACTGGGGCAATACCACGCCATCAATTACGTGCACTACCCCGTTGCTGGCTTCAAGGTCAGCAGCCGTTACATAGGCGGAACGTCCGTTCTGGTCGGTCAGTTTCACCTTTCCATCTTCCAGCGTTACCTGGAGCGTGCTGCCACTCACTGTTTCTAATTTCAAGTCGCCATCCGCCTTTTTGACAGCCGCCGCTACGGCTTCGGCGTCCAGCGCGCCACTTACCACGTGATAAGTAA
>CAJXMS010000230.1 GCA_913056475.1 uncultured Bacteroidota bacterium | reverse complement strand
GACGGAGGTTAAATTGTTGAATCGTTTAACTGTTGAACTGGTGAGGGGAGTGAGGGAGGTGAGGGAGACAGCGCCTCACCACGGGCCGGAAACATTTTTACGTAGCGACGTTTGCCAAAACGTCGTTTTAATGCTCAATTGAAGAAAGATATTAATCGGAGGGTGGTCCTTAGAAACCGGAATCAAGATGGCATCTCCCCCTTAAGACCTCTTTCGAGACACCTTGCCGCGCTCCGCGCGCCCAGCCACTCAGGATGACCGTAGGGCCAGCGGGCAGCAGAATCCTGCTAATCAGGAAGAAAACAAGAAGCAAGGAAACTGTCAGCCTGAGTGATCCGGCTCGCGATGAGCGAGACGGATCGTATCGAAGGGTGGTTGTTAGAACGAAAAATCATGGGAGTTTCCCGCAAGACCTCCTTCGATACACCTTGCCGCGCTCCCAGCCACTCAGGATGACCGTAGGGCCAGCGGGCAGCAGAATCCAAATCAAGTCATTAAGTGATTTGTTCTAAGAGAGTGGCCAGCCCTAGCCCATCCAGCCCTCCCGGTCCAGGCTCCGGTATTGGACCGCTTCCGCGATGTGGGCGGCCTGGATTTTCTCCTCCCCTTCCAGGTCGGCTATGGTGCGAGCTACTTTTAAAATACGATCGTAGGCGCGGCCGGAGAGGTTGAGCCGGTCTATGGCATTGCGCAGCAGCTCATTTCCTTCGGGGCCCACTTCACATACGGCCCGCATTTGGCGGGGCTGCATTTGGGCATTGTTATAAATATTGTCTTCCCCTTCGAATCGTTGGGTCTGAATTTCTCGGGCCTTTACGACCCGGGCGCGGATATCGGCGCTTTTTTCCGCGGGTCTTTTGGAGCTCATTTCGTCGTAGCTCACGGGAGTTACTTCCACGTGGATATCGATGCGGTCCAGTAGCGGTCCCGATATTTTATTGAGGTACTTCTGCACCAGGCCGGGCGAGCACACACATTCTTTATTGGGGTGATTGTAATAGCCGCAGGGGCAGGGGTTCATAGAGGCCACCAGCATAAAAGCGGCGGGGTAGTCCACGGTAAACTTAGCCCGGCTGATGGTCACTTTTCGGTCTTCCATGGGCTGGCGCATCACTTCCAGTACCGTGCGCTGAAACTCCGGCAGCTCATCCAGGAAGAGGATACCGTTGTGGGCCAGGGATATTTCACCTGGCTGGGGAAAGCCCCCACCACCCACTAAGGCCACATCGCTGATGCTGTGGTGGGGGGAGCGATAAGGCCGCTGGGCAATGAGGCTGGCATTCCCGCCCAGGTTTCCAGCTACCGAATGGATTTTGGTGGTTTCCAGGGCCTCGTTGAGGGTGAGGGGGGGCAAGATGGAACGCATGCGTTTGGCCAGCATGGTTTTTCCAGCGCCCGGGGGCCCTATCAGGATCACATTGTGCCCGCCAGCGGCGCTGATCTCTAATGCTCTTTTAATGTTTTCCTGGCCTTTTACCTCCGAAAAGTCAAAAAGCGGGTTATCCAGATGTTCTTTAAATTCTTCCCGGGTATTTACCACGGTAGGTTCCAGGAGCCGGCTGCCTTCGAGGTGCTCTACTACCGATTTTAAATCTTCAGCGGCGTATACTTCCAGCCCGTCTACAATGGCCGCTTCCCTGGCGTTTTCGGCCGGTACTACCATGCCTTTAAAACCTTCTTTACGGGCTTGAATAGCGATGGGAAGGACACCATTTACGGGCTGTACGCCACCATCCAGGGAAAGTTCTCCCATAATAATAAAGCGGTCCAGCTCGGGCATTTCAGCTTGTTCTGAAGCCGCTAAGATCCCCAGCGCAATGGGTAAATCATAAGCCGAACCTTCCTTACGAATATCCGCGGGGGCCATATTGATAGTGATTTTAAAGCCTGGCCAACGGAATTCATTGTTTTTTAAAGCCGCGGTAATGCGGTGTTGGCTCTCTTTTACGGCGTTATCAGGCAGTCCTACCAGGTGAAAATTTACGCCCCGATCTAAATTCGTTTCGATGGTGATGGTGGTGGCGTCCACCCCATACACCGCACTACCAAAGGTTTTGATAAGCATAGGCAGGTTCTGTATATTTGAAGTTGATAAAATTTACAGCAAATATTGCGAATAATTTTGCGCGAAATAAAAATTATTATCAATTTTGCCCCAATCTTGAAAAACAATACGTAAATCTAAAACCAATAGACATGGCAAGAGAACCCAAAAGTGCTTATACGCCCAAGCAAGTAGCTGATTACCTGAAAGATCAAATCACTACGCGTGGTGAAGGAGGCTTGAAAACCGCTTTCACTAACCAATTTTTTAATCACTTTGATACCTCCGAGCTGCAGGGAATTGCTGATTCTATTTCTCGCGAAGTAGAACAACGTCACACGCAAGACATCGAAAACCTGCGCCGGGAGCTGGAGGCCAAAAGCGGTAAAGCCGTAGAACTGCGCTAGCGGTTACCATAAAGGAAACTTTTAGAGCCGCTTTCATTTAAGTTTTAAGCGCTTTTTGAAAGGACTGTTTGCCTGCTAATAAGTAGGTAAAAAAAAGGAAGGGAGTATTTGCTCCCTTTTTTTGTTCCTAGCGGAAGCTAAGCGAATCCTTTCTGCCCGCAATGATTACCTTTGGACTTTGGCTTAATTAAACGACCTACCCCATTAATTACCCCTATTATGAGCGACGATAAAAATGCGAAAATGAAGGCGCTAAAGCTTACCATGGATAAACTGGACAAAACCTATGGTAAAGGCGCTGTGATGCGTATGGGCGATAGCGCCATCGAAAAAATACCGAGCACCTCTTCTGGCTCCATTGGGCTGGACCTGGCCCTGGGCATCGGCGGCTATCCTTCCGGACGAGTTGTGGAAATTTACGGGCCGGAAAGCTCCGGCAAAACCACCCTTACCCTGCATGCCATCGCGGAAGCCCAACGCGCAGGTGGTATAGCGGCCTTTATTGACGCGGAGCACGCCTTTGACCGCAGCTATGCGGAAGCCCTGGGCATTGATACCGAAGAGCTGATTATCTCCCAACCCGATCACGGGGAGCAGGCGCTGGAGATAGCCGATAACCTGATCCGTTCAGGCGCCATCGATATGTTGGTATTAGACTCCGTGGCCGCGCTAACTCCCAAGAGTGAGATCGAAGGCGAAATGGGCGATAGTAAAATGGGGCTGCAGGCCCGGCTAATGTCGCAGGCCCTGCGCAAGCTTACCGGCACGATAAGCAAAACCAAGTGTACCTGTATATTTATTAACCAGTTGCGGGAGAAGATTGGGGTCATGTTTGGCAATCCCGAAACTACTACCGGCGGTAACGCCCTGAAATTTTATTCCTCCGTGCGGCTGGACATCCGGCGAACCAGTCAGATCAAAGATGCCAGCGGGGTAACGGGCAACCGGGCCCGCGTGAAGGTGGTCAAAAACAAAATGGCGCCCCCATTCCGCCAGGCGGAATTCGATATTCTTTATGGCCAGGGAATCTCCAAAATTGGGGAGGTAATAGACCTGGGCGTAGATCATGAAATCGTTAAAAAGTCGGGAAGTTGGTTTAGCTACGGCGATACCAAACTGGGTCAAGGCCGGGATGCCGTGCGGCAGTTGCTGCACGATAATCCTGAGCTGGCGGATGAGATAGAAGGTAAGATTCGGGAAGCCCTCGCCGAACCAGTTGAAAATTAAGAAAGTCTATGCGGGCAGTAGTGCGGAGGCGCCAGCGGGGTGATTTACATTTGGCCGCAGGCCTAAAAGTCTTGTTTCTTGCCGGACTCATGGGAGGGCTGATGGCTTGCCAGTCCAATAAGCCCCCCCAAAAACATAATGTATCGGGGGGTTCAGATTCGGTATCCAACTC
>CAJXMS010000229.1 GCA_913056475.1 uncultured Bacteroidota bacterium | reverse complement strand
AACAGGGGAAGGATAGTCGTCCCCTTCGATGGGCGCCCAACGCGCCCCCCGGCAAAGCGGGCCCTTCCTCGTGGGTTTAGCGAGGGAATCTTATTCCTGTCCTACGGCGCCCCGGTTGAGATGCTTCTTAGACCCGTGGAACGGGCGTTTGCAGGGAAAGGCGTCGGGGGCTTAGGGTCCCCAAAGCGGCCAGAGGTAAAGCTCTGGAGAACACCTTGGCAGAGAAGAACCAAAGGGGGGTAAAGGG
This sequence comes from uncultured Bacteroidota bacterium, assembly GCA_913056475.1. Classification (GTDB taxonomy): domain Bacteria; phylum Bacteroidota; class Bacteroidia; order Flavobacteriales; family Schleiferiaceae; genus CAJXMS01. The sequence continues at coordinate 3,629 of CAJXMS010000229.1, read as the reverse complement.
AATAGCACCAGCTACGGAGCGCTAAGGAAGAGGACTGCCCGGCCACAGGGGGCTGGTTGGAAGGGTTTATATACTTTTGGTGTGGAGTAGCGAATACAGCTTATGAGACCCCTTCTTACCATAATTCTTTTCTGGATCGCGGCGACGCTGGGGGGCTCTGCGCAAACCTTTACCAGCTACCGGACGGGCAGGGCTACCGATACGCTTACCCAGCCGGCCGGCGGGATTTGCATGATGGGGGGAGCGGCGGAAGAGGATACGGCCATGGCCTGGTTTCTGCAACGAGCCCGTGGTGGCGACGTCCTGGTGCTGCGCACCACGGGGGGAGATGGTTACAATCCCTACCTCTACAGCACTTTGGGCGTGGGAGTCCACTCGGTGGAGACCATCGTTTTTCACCAAGCGCAGGCGGCCGCCGAGCCGTACGTCCATAAGAAAATACGGGCGGCGGAAGCTATTTGGCTGGCCGGAGGAGATCAGTGGGACTATGTTTCTTACTGGCGCGGTACGGCGGTAGATAGTTTAATCAATCAAGCGGTAGCGCGCCGTCAGGTGGTGATCGGCGGCACCAGTGCAGGGATGGCGATTCTGGGCGGACGCTATTTTTCGGCGGAAAACGGAACCGTTACCTCCGCGAGCGCCCTGGCGGATCCCTACCGCCCGGAAGTGAAGATAGATAGCACGCCTTTTCTACGACTCCCCTATTTAAGAGGCGTTATCCCCGATACCCACTACGATAATCCCGATCGGAAAGGGCGGCATGCGGTCTTTTTAGCGCGCAGTTTGGTGGATTACGGCCTGCCGGCCAAAGGAATCGCTTGCGACGAGTACACGGCGGTCTGTATCGATAGCAGTGGTCAGGCCCGCGTTTTTGGCCAGTACCCCGGTTATGACGATAATGCTTACTTCCTCCAGGTTAATTGTGAACGGGCCAATCCTGGGCCGGAGCGCTGTTCCCCGGGAAATCCCCTGGAATGGGACCGGGGCGGGGAAGCCCTGCAGGTTTACGCCGTAAAGGGCACTCCTTCGGGTAGCAATGGCTTTGATGTAAACGAGTGGGACGCGGGCTCGGGAGGCGTTTGGGAGCACTGGTACGTGCGTAACGGGGTTTTGATGCAAGCCGCGGGCCACCGGCCCCAGTGCAGCGGGCTGCGGGGGCCTACGGTTCCCAAAAGCTCCTTTCAACTCTACCCCAATCCGGCCCGGGAGCGGACTTCCCTTCGCATCAGCAGGCTTATGCCCCGGCCGGAAAGGCTGGAAATTAGAACCGCGGCGGGAGCGCTTATCCGCCAAAGCCCCCTCCAGGGAAGACGCCAGGTGAATATACCCCTCCGGAATTTACCCCGCGGGGTGTACGTGGTCCGGGTGGACTATTCCCAGGGTCCTGGCACCACCCGCAAGCTGGTGATCAAGTAGGCTCGGGAGGCGGCCAGTTCCGCCCAGGATTGGGACGGCCAGGGTCGTTGCTGCTGGCCCAAAGCGCCCCCAGGCATCAGCGCCCCACAGCCTAAAAGCCCAGGCCCACCGATCAGGCTCAGCCAAAGCCCTCCAACCGCTGCTTCCATTTTTCCCAGTCGGGCATCAACTGTTTTTGTAAGGCGTAGAAGTGTTTGTCGTGCCGGGGATGGCGCAGGTGGCAGAGCTCGTGCAGGCATACGTAGTAAATGGAGCGAAAGGGCGCCTGGATCAGGTCGGGATTGAGCAGGATTTTGCCCTGAGGGGTGCAGCTGCCCCAGCGCTTCTTCATCCGCCGGATCTCATAAGTGGGCGTGCCAATGTCCCAAGGCCGGAAGGCGCGCAAAGCGCTCTCAAAAGCCTCCCGAAACTTGAGCTGGGCGTGGTTGTAATACCAGGAGGTAAGGATGCTGCGCACATATTCCGGCTCCGTGCTGGGGCCATATACCGTAAAGTGGCCGCCGATCAGTTTTACGGAGCGCTCCCTGGCCTGGACAAGCTTCAGGGGGTAGCCCTTGCCCAGGTAGTAATGCGTTTCGCCCGGCACATACTGGCGGACGGGGATGCGCGGCAGAAACTGCGCAAAAAAGCGCTGCTGCCGCTGGATCCAGGCGCCCCGTTTCAAGAGGCGCGCTTCTATTTCCGAAAGGGAAGCCCCTTCCGGCGCGATGACCTTCACTTCCTTGTCAGGGTGCACCTCTATGGTGAGGTTCTTCCGGGGCCGGTATTCCAGCTGATAAGGAATGGTGCTGGTGCCGTAGGCCAGCTCCCGGTTTAGTAATTGTGGCGGGCTACTTTCATGCATTGGGCCAGGATCTCGTCTATTTGTTCAAAATTTAAGCGTAAGCCCAGCGCCTCGCCGTGGGTCATGAGGTAGTCTTCGATCTCGTTTTCCATTTCGTTTTGCACATCCTGGTTGCGCTTCCAGTCGCGGATCACCAGCTTTTGCACCATGGCATCGAGGTCCTGGCACACCTGGGCCAGTTCGTGGTGGATGTCCCGGGCTTTTTCCTCGCCAAAATGATGGGAGACCACTTCCGTAATGCTACCGTAAAAGGCGCGCACTTTGGGCTCATGGCGGATTGATTCGGGGATGCCTTCCTGCCCCCCCGATTCCATATCGTCGCGCAGCGCCATGATCTTATCCAGGTATTGTTTTTCGTCGATCCGGTTTTGGTTAAAGGCCTCGATGGTTTCTTCAATGAGCCGGGAAAACTTTTTGTAAAAGGCCTCATCTTTCTCCATGTTTTCGTGGATGGCCTTTTTCATTTTGCTGGAGATGTAATCCGCCTGGGAAGCCGGCGTTTTGCCATAGCTGGCCAGGGCTTCCGCCACCTGGTTTTTGTTCATGATGTTTACCGCATCGGTAATGCTTGCCACTTCTTCCGCTTCTACGTAGCGGTCGATCAGCTTCTGGACCCGGGGCTCGTACTCCTTGTAGGAGACCACATCGTTATAACGCCGCTGCACGGAGCGCTTTAATTTTTCAAAAAAGCTTAATTCCTGGCGGTAAAAGGAGACTTGCTCCGCCGGGAAGCGTTCGTAAAAGGCATCGCTGCTGAGGGCCGTTTGCAGCACTTTCAGGTAATGGCTGAGCGCCTCGTAAAAGCGGTCGCGCCGATCCTGCGGCGCCAGGTGCCGCTCCAGGGCCTCGTTGTCTTGTTTATCGCTTACCCCCTTAAAGACTTCCCACACCGCCGCGTGCGCGCCGGGCACGTTTTCTACCTCCTCGCCCACGTCTTGCATGGCCTGCTGGAGGTCTTCCTCTTCGAACGCCTCCAGGGCGCTGTAGGAAGTGAGGGCCTCGTCCAGCTTGCCCAGCAAACCCACGTAGTCGATGATGTGGCCGTGCGATTTGCCGGCAAAGAGGCGGTTAACCCGCGCGATGGCCTGCAGTAAGTTGTGCGAATGCAAGGGTTTGGCCAGGTAGAGAATGGTGTTGCGCGGGGCATCAAAGCCCGTAAGGAGCTTACTCACTACGATGATGATCTCCACTTCACGTCCTTCATCGTTAAAATGATTGATCACCCAGTTTTCGTAGGTTTCCTGATTTTGGAAGCGCTCCAACACGGCATCCCAGTATTTGCGGGCTTCCTGGCTGGCTTCTTTCCATACGTCCTGGTAATCCTGGCGGCTGTCCGGGGGCGTGAATACCACGGCGGTGTTGATCTGCA
>CAJXMS010000228.1 GCA_913056475.1 uncultured Bacteroidota bacterium | reverse complement strand
CGTAAGAGGTGAGCACTTGCAGAAAGTGCCAGAGGCTGTCCGGCGATATTTCGTTGACCAGGTTACAGGCGATAACATCGGGCTGGCCGGCGGCCGCACCGGTGGGGTAAGTACTGGCCGCATAATTGCCCTTCAGCACGCCTTCCATGGTGCTGTTGGAGAGGCTTATACTATCTACTTGCGCGGTGGCAGCGCTGCTGATGAAAAAGACAAAAGCAAGGGATATCAAATTTTTCATAAAACGCGGTAAATTCAGAATGGCAAAGCAAGGTAGTTATTTTACCGGCCACCGGAGCAAGGTGGCCTTTACCGGCGGGGCGACTTACCTTTGCCCGGAGGGCTAATCAAAAACCCCCCTGGCGCGTTATCATGCCTTAAATTAAATATTATGCCCGAACTCCCCGAAGTAGAAATTATGCGCCGCTATCTGGAGGCAGCGTCTCTTGATCAGGAAATACAGGCGGTGCAGTTTTACGATGAGTTGGACAAAATTTATCACAGTTCCCGGGAGGAATTGCGCGAGGCCCTGGTCGGGGCGCGCTTCACGGCCACAGAGCGGACCGGGAAGTTTCTCTTCGTGCAGATAAGCCGGGGAGGCTGGTTGCACCTGCATTTTGGTATGTCCGGTACGCTGGAGCTTTTTAGGGGCGATGAATTGCCCAAATATACCCGCCTCACCTGGGACTTTGCCAGCGGAGAACGTCTGGCCTTCCGGGATTTGCGCAAATTTGGGGTGATCGCCCTTACCCCCAGTCCGGCCGAGTACCTAAAGGCACATGGCATCGGAACGGATCTTTTGGAGATTGATTTTAAAGATTTTGAAGCGGCGCTGCACAATCGCTCCGTGGCCATCAAAACGGCGCTTTTGGACCAGAAACACTTTGCGGGCATCGGCAACTGGATAGCCGACGAAATGCTGTTTGATTGTGGAATCCACCCCCAGCACCCCTGTGGGAAGCTTACCAGCGAGCACTACCGCTGCCTGTGGGAAGCAGGCCGGCAAATCGTCCAAACGGCCGTGGAAGCGGATACGCACTACGGAGATTTTCCGGAACATTTCTTCGTGCAATACCGAAAAAAAGGTGCGCTCCACCCCGACTGGCCGGAAAGTCCGGTGGAAAAGCTGACGGTAGGCGGCCGGGGCACCTTTATTGTGCCGGCCAAGCAGCGTATGTAAAGCTATGGATGCGGTTTGCGGTATTGAGAGCTACTATCATAAATTCATTGTTTAAGGGAAATTGTGATACTCAATTTTGAGTATTTTGCTCCCAAGATACCTACAAATGAGGAGGTTTCATACATTTGGGGAGTTATGTATCTGCTTATAGACGATAATATTCGTTCAACCGACCGTTTAAAACAGCTCCTTAAAGAACTGGAGGTGTTCTCCCATGAAATTTTGGAGGCCCACGCGTGCCAGGATGCCCTGCAAAAAGCCGCTTGCTATCAACCGGACATTATTTTCCTGGACATAGAAATGCCCGGGATGAATGGTTTTGAGCTGTGGGAAAAACTGCAGGAGCAAGTAACTCGCTGCGCGGTGGTGATCACCACTGCGCATGAGCAGTATGTCTTAAAAGCGCTTCGCGCCCGCATGGTGGATTACTTGCAGAAACCGGTGGAGCTCAATGAGCTATACGCCGCTCTGGAGCGTTGCCAGCTTACCCTGGGAGCGCATCATAAGCGCTGGGAAAATCTTAAAAAACACGGGGTAACCGAAAGGCAGCTAGAGGTGGTGAAGCTGGCTCAAGAAGGCTATACCAGCAAGCAAATAGCCGAGGCGCTCTTCTTGAGCAAGCATACGGTAGATACCCATCGGCGCAATGTGCTCAAAATAACCGAATGCAACAACCTGGCCGAATTAAATCGCCTGCTTTAGGGCTCAGGCGGTACGGCATACCCCTTTTGGTAGCGGGCCTTATAGGCAGTCTGCTATTGATGGAAGGAGGCGGAAGCATACACCCTTACCGCTTAACCGTAGCTGGTGTAACAAGCGCTGGCTCGTCTTCAACGATCGGGCGGATTCAAATGGACGAAATTCCTGGGGATGAGTTTGTAAAATGCGGTAATAAGGACCTCGAAGGTCCCTCCGGGGGCTGTGTCGTTAGCCATATCTACACGGACGGTTCATGGCAAACGATAGAGCAATACAACGTAGCGGGTCGTCTCATCGAGGGCTTGAATCAGTCCATCTCTTCAGATTACGATCAAAACGGCCGGGAAGAGTTGGGTGTCTTGTACTACCGGGGGGATTCGCTCTTTTACGCTATTTTTAAACAAGGGGATGATGATCCCTTTTTAAACCTTTACTTGGACAGACTGGGATTGGACCAGGGTAAGGGGTTCGCCCAATTATTGAAAATAGGAGAGTACGACCAAAATCAAGATGGTTTTTTAGAAACTTATTTTTATGTGGGATCCCGTTTTGCCCTCTACCCGAGAAGAACCTACTGTGTAGACCTGGTTCATCAAACCGTGAACGCCTCTCCTCGTTCCTGCGTAGGCTTTAAGTTGAGGCCATTTGGCCGAAAAACCACGGGGCGGTTCACCGCTCTAACCGGGACCAATCACATGCCGGGCAATATAACTCCAGGGTACGCTTACCCCTGGCCCGATACAACGGGCTATGTGTATGCCTTTAAGCCCGATTTGAGCTGGCTACTGGAACCCATACCGATCGTTCATTATCCCGGAAATGCCCGAAACCTGCTAAAAGGAGACACCATTATTTCATTTATAAGACCCCGTCATTCCGAAGCTTATAAAAAAGTGCAGTATCGGGACTTATCAAGTGGAAAGCTTCTCAAGGAAAATGGCTGGCCTGCCACCCAGCCTTTACCAAGATCATATGGTCCCTATTATTTAAGCCTTGGAGCAGAAAAATTGCAGCTATTTGATAAAGGAATGAAGCTGGTAAAGCAGCGCTCCCTGCCCCATTTCAGGGATTACAGCCGGATTGTCGATAATCTTTTGCCCGGACAAGATGGTTTTTTTACCTATTTAGCCAACGAAAAAAGCATTCTGTTATACGATGAAAACCTCGAGGAAATAACCCGGGCGGGAGGGATTAATTTGAAATTTAGTGCTCCAAACGCTCGAATTGTAGCCTGTCACCAAGAGAATAAAACCTACCTAATGATCCATAGCGGGAAAAGGATTTATAACTTGGCATTGTCGCCTAACGCCTTCTATCGCTGGCATTGGTTGCTGCCTATTTTTATCTATGGTGGAAGTACCCTACTCTCCTTTGGACTCTTCGGCCTATACCGCCGCAACCTGGAGAAGCGCTACCAGAAAGAACGAAGGATGAATCAACTGCAGCTTTTGAGCCTCAATAAGCAGGTAGATCCCCACTTTGTCCTAAACGCCCTGGACAGTGTGGACTGGATGTACCGGCACCAGGAATGGAAGGAGGCCAGCAGTGCTATGAGCCGGCTGAGCCGGCTCATGCAAAAGTCCGTTCTGTACGCGGGGCAAATTACCGTTTCGCTCTATGAAGAATTGGATTTTTGCCGGAATTATTGTGTCCTGGAGGAGAATCGAACGCCGGACTTTACCTGTGCGATAGCCGTAGGGGATTACCTGGATCCCAAAGACATCCAGGTACCCCGGCAGCTCATTTTTACCCACGTGGAAAACGCTATAAAACACGGCATCCGTCCCAAAGAAAAAGGCGAAAAGCGGCTGGAGGTAAAACTATGGCGAGAAGGCCCGGAACTGCACATTTCCATTACCGATACCGGCATAGGCCGGAACTCTCCCAAAGACACCCAGGGTACCGGAAAAGGGCTCAAATTGCTGCGGGAGATCATCCCCCTGTACCGCAAAATAAAGGGCGTAGACATCCAGCTTCAGATAAACGACCCTCCTGGCGGAGGCCTGCAAATTGAGCTCTG
>CAJXMS010000227.1 GCA_913056475.1 uncultured Bacteroidota bacterium | reverse complement strand
CCGCTCATCAGCTCTTCGATTTTGCGCCCGCTGAGCTTGCCGTAACGGTGGTGCTCATTATAGCGGGCCACATCAAAGTATACCGAACCATTTTTTTCGTATGCCAGGCCGGCCTCCAGGATATCCTTAACCATCTCTATTTGCTCCACTACGTGCCCGGTAGCGGTAGGCTCTATGGTAGGGGCGTAATTGTTAAAGCGCTCCATGATGCGGTGAAAGCCCAGGGTGTATTTCTGAACGATCTCCATGGGCTCCAGCTCTTCCAGGCGGGCCCGCTGGCTGATCTTGTCTTCCCCTTCATCGGCATCGTTTTCCAGGTGGCCCGCATCGGTAATATTGCGCACGTAGCGCACCTGATAGCCCAGGTGGCTCAGGTAGCGGTACACCAGGTCAAAGGAGATAAAAGTACGGCAGTTGCCCAGGTGCACTTCATTGTACACGGTGGGGCCGCATACGTAAAGACCTAATTTGGGCGCGTGCAGCGCTTCAAAGCGTTCTTTGCGTCCGGTGAGCGAATTGGTGATGTAGAGTTCGTTTTCCTCGTACAAGGCCATAAAGAAGAGATTATGAACTGGCGAAAATGCGCAATTTTCGATTGCCGGGGAAGGGCTTTTTCAGCTCCTCGAAAAAAGGCGATGCCCCCGGAAGCGCCCTCAGGCGCCAAATTCCGTTTGCATATTGATATAATCCAGGAAATCCCGTTTGGTGGATTCTTCCTTAAACTGCCCGCCAAACTCCGCCGTCACCGTACTGCTATCGATATCGCGAATGCCGCGAGAATTCACGCAAAGGTGCTTGGCATCTACCACGCAGGCCACATCCTCGGTGTCCAGCGCCTCCTGCATGGCCTGCACGATTTGCTTGGTCATGCGCTCCTGTACCTGGGGTCGTTTGGCAAAATAGTCTACAATCCGGTTCATCTTGCTGAGGCCTATCACCCGGCCATTGCTGATGTAGGCCACGTGGGCCCGTCCTACGATGGGCAGGAAGTGGTGTTCACAAGTGGAATACACCACGATGTTTTTTTCCACCAGCATTTCGCCGTATTGGTACTTGTTTTCAAAGGTGCTGGCCTTGGGCTTACGCTGCGGATCCAGGCCGGCAAATATCTCATTGACAAACATTTTTGCTACCCGCCGGGGCGTACCCTGCAGGCTATCGTCGGTCAAGTCCAGGCCCAGGGCGTCCATGATGCCCTCAAAGTGCTCTTCGATCACCCGGATTTTATCCTCCGGAGGCTGATCGAAGGCATCGGGCCGCAGCGGGGTTTCGGCCGCTCCCGAAATGTGCGCATCGCCCACTTCTTCGAGGGGCTTCGTTCTATCTACATCATTGTTGTTCATGCGATGGTCTACGCTTAATCAGGTTCTTTATGCAGGCATAAGGAACCACTTTTCAAAAGGTTTGCAAAGGTAGGGATTCTTACCGCGCTGGTTCCCCGGTAGCGGCTTTTCATTTGGCCAGGGGCCTGCCGGCCAAATGTGTATCCGGCGGCGGGCTGGCTGTCTCTTTAAAGCTTGTGTGACCTGGCTCACTTTTTTTGTCCCTTCCTTTATACTGCTTTGTTATTTAAAATAAAACATTTATGAAAACCCATTACCAAATCCTGATCATTGGCGGCGGAACCGCCGGCATCATGGCTGGTGCCCAGCTTCTGAAAAAGAACCGGTCTCTTTCCATCGGTCTCATTGAGCCAGCCGATACGCATTACTACCAGCCCGCCTGGACCCTGGTGGGCGCAGGTACCTATAGCTACGAAAAAACCGCCCGCCCCATGAAAGAGGTCATGCCCGATGGCCTCGACTGGATCCAGGACTACGCGGCTTCTTTTGACCCTTCCGCTCACGCTGTGAATACGCGCGCCAGCGGCACCATTACCTATGATTATCTCATTGTGTGTCCCGGCCTGGTAATGGAGCCTTCCATGATTGAAGGCCTGGAAGAATCCCTTGGCAAAGGAGTGGTATGCAGCAATTATACCGACCCGGAGCACACCTACGAAGTGATGCAAAACTTTAAAGGCGGCAATGCGCTGTTTACCCAACCCACTACCCCCATCAAATGTGGCGGTGCGCCGCAAAAAATCGCCTACCTGGCCGCCGATAATTTTCGCCGCCGAAAGATCGATGCGGAAGTCATTTTTGCTACCCCCGGCAGCGTTATTTTCGGAGTGAAAAAAGTAGCCAACACCTTGCACCAGGTCATCGATCGCTACGGTATGCATTTTCGGCCTTTTTATGCTCCCATTAAGATAGACGCCGAAAACCGCAGAGCTCACTTCCGCTACGTGAAAGGGGATGAAAACCAGTGCGTGGTGAATGAAGACAATAAACTGGGCGAAAAATTGACCGCCGAAGGGTCTAATACCGTGGAGATCCCCTTCGATATGCTTCATATCGCCCCACCACAGGCGGCGCCCCGTTTTATCCGCGAATCTGGTTTGGTGAATGATGCCGGCTGGCTGGATGTGGATCACCAAACCTTGCAGCACAACCACCATGGCAATGTTTTTGGCCTGGGAGATGTCGCGGGTTTGCCTACTGCCAAAACCGGCGCAGCCATCCGCAAGCAGGTACCCATTGTGGTAGACAATATCCTGCGCCTGATCGAGCACCAGTCCATCGGCCCCATGGCCTACAATGGCTACTCTTCCTGCCCACTGGTGACGGGCTATGGCAAAATGGTTCTGGCTGAGTTTGACTACCAACAAAATTTCCTGCCCGATCCCAAGTTGAAGCAAATGCTCATTAAGGACAGTAGCAAGGAGCACTGGCGCCTCTGGATGCTGAAAAAGTACGGCCTGCCTTACCTCTATTGGAACAAAATGCTGAAAGGAGAAGCGGTGTAGGGGGAAGCTCCTCTACCTCCCGTCTTTTCCCGAAGCTGGTGCGCGCTCCTTTGCGCTTTTCAGCTCCTTTGAAAAAAAAGGGAAAGCCTTCATCTGGGGCCATTGGTTTTACCCGGCTCACTAGTCGCTGTGGCTAGCGATTCATCGGGCCTTTAGGTCCCATCAAAGAGGGGCGCTGGCTCAGGGAATGGCGGCTTCAAGGGGCGTCCCCTGGCCCTAAGCCCCCGCCGGGGAGGCGCAGAATGTTCCAAAAGGCGGCTTTATACTTAATGGCCTTCCTCGCTGAGCCTTCGGGTAAAAAGGTTTAAGAGGGCGCCCCGGTGGAACCGGCACCACCGGGGCGCCATAGCTTTGCGGCCTTAATAAAAAGGAGCTCAGCCGGCTAAGATCCCGCCGCTTCCAATTCCGGCAGTACCGGTGCCTCGTTGTTTTGCAGGATGTCGTAAAACCGCAGCAAATCACCGCGTAGGTTTGTTAGCTCCCGGTCTATCGTCCCCAGGGAACGCCTCACAATGCGGAGGTTTTTTTGCTGTTCGGCGGTGGGCGCGCTGGTGGTGCTATAGCTGTTCCAGCGGGCCAGGGCCAGACGTTCCTCCAGACTGGGGGCGGTGGCAAAGTATTGGGCTTCTTTCACCTTATCGCCGTACATCCGGCGGGCCAGGGGCGGCAGTTTTTGGGCGAGCTGATGCAGGTCGTTCAGCAAGGTGACCGGCGCCCCGGGGGTATTGCGGGCCGCGGCTTTAAGCTTGCCCGCCCATTCTTTTAGCTGCTTAAAGCGCTGACTTAGGCCTTCGTAGCGGCGGAAGGTGCTTTCCAGGCTGTCCTGAAATTGGGCCAGGCCTTGCACATCAGGCGCCCGGAAGGTATTGTTGTTGAGCCAGCGGAGCCGGAAGGAGGTGTTTTCCAGATCCAGGGGCAGCACTTCGCCGCGCTGGCTTAGGTACACGCTTACCTGGTAATTGCCCGGCGGGGCGAGGTTGGCCCGGCCCGCTTCGGTAAGGGGCGCATTGTTTTGGTTCAGCCGGGCTTTTTCACTCAGGCGGCCGTCCCAGTAGTAACGGTGCAGGCCCGGG
>CAJXMS010000226.1 GCA_913056475.1 uncultured Bacteroidota bacterium | reverse complement strand
TGGGAGGTACCCTTTATTTTAAAAATGAGGCCAGTTGGCTTAGGGTAGGTCGCTTTGCTTTCTTAAGGGCATTCCCACAAGTTTATTGGCCATATCTCAGCTAGTTTGCTGCGAGATAACTTTTTTATAACTGATCTCCTAAAGTGGCACTGTTTGAACCGAAATGGGTGGCACCGTTTGGACCGTGTTATCCACGCCTCATCTAAAGTAGTATTTATGCCCATGTTCAGCCCCCCGCGAAGCCTCTTACCTTTGCGCCCTAAAATCCCCCCGCCTTGCTACACCTCTCGGTTGACTTTCTGAAAAGCAGCGCCAAGCTAAGCCAATGTCCCCCTCCGGAGCAGCCGGAATACGCCTTCATAGGGCGGAGCAACGTGGGCAAAAGCAGCCTGATCAATATGCTGGCCCACCAAAAAAACCTGGCCAAAACCAGTGGCCGCCCCGGTAAAACCCAGCTTATCAACCACTTCTCCGTAGACGAGCGCTGGTACCTGGTGGACCTGCCCGGCTATGGCTACGCCAAAGTGAGCAAAGGCGCCAAGCAGCGCTTTCAGAAGCTCATCGAAGATTACATACGCAAGCGGGAAAACCTGGTCTGCCTCTTCGTGCTGCTGGACAGCCGGCACGAACCGCAAAAGATAGACCTGGCCTTCATGGAATGGTTGGGGGAAAACCAAATTCCCTTTGCCATGGTGTTTACCAAAACCGATAAGCTCCGCCGGGGCCAACTCAGCCGCAACCTGAAGCACTACCAAAAAACCATGCTGGAGCAGTGGGAAAACCTCCCGCCCCATTTCCCCAGCTCGGCGGAAAACGGCGCCGGGCGCACGGAGATCCTGAGCTACATCCAGCAGATCAACGAGGAAATGGAAGAGCATAAGTAGGAAAGGGGCCAAACCTTCGACTCCTTTCCCTATGCTCAAGGAGTCATACGGTTGGGCTTGCTTCTACGGTTAGGCTTGCTCATACAGTTTAGCCCAACTTTAACGGGTGGCGCCCTGAGCCTCGCTGGAAGCGAGCACTGCGTGCTGGACGGTCCTAGCAGAATGCAAAATGCTTACAGCGTTGGGGGAATGGGGGTTGGGCCCGGAGACCTGGGGTTGCAACCCCAGGCTTTAATGGATCCAGGCTTACAGCCTGGCCCGTGCTTCGCAGGGCTAAGCGCAAGCAAGGATTTGAGTAAAAACCCTGCAAACGCCAGTGGCCGAAAGGCTTCTTCTCAGTTATACAATTCACCAGTTTAACGATTTAACCGAAAACATCCCTGTCGCTCAGCCCCCTAAATCCCCCCAAGGGGGACTACATTCCGGCCCGATCATGAGGGCTTCGACTGCGCCCTGTCTCGCCCGTAGCGAGGCTCAGCCTGATCAACGGATTGTTTCACCCACTAAGGCTTAGGTAAACCTCCCCCGGTTGTCGCCCTGAGCGAAGTCGAAGGGCACGTAACACTGTGGCATTCATGTATTTGGTTTGCCATCGCGCGCGGTTGGAACGCGTGCGGATTGTGGGGGTAAATTTCGAGTATAAACCGCTGAACAGGAAAACTTCGACTCCGCCTGTCTCGCTTCCAGCGAGGCCTTGTCTCGCCTCTGGCGAGGCTTAGCCCATCATACGGGGGATGCGGCCCCAACCTTTTGGATAACCACCCAACCGGCTGTGCGTCTCGCCCGTGGCGAGGCTTCTGTGGCTGGCTCGCCGCTGGCGAGGCCCGGTGCCTCTCGCCCGGGGGCGAGACCTTGTGCCCTTAGCCCAGGGCCACTGAAGCCGGCAGAAGCCCCTTTACCGCTTCAGGACCCCCAGCTTTTCGCCCATTTCTACTGCGTAGTGGCGCAGTTCTTTGGCCCGCTCGCCTTCATTGGCGGCTTTCTCCAGGGTATCGGCCAGGGCCAGCAGGTTTTGGTGGACGTACTTTTTCATTTGGTCCACGGGCATTTCTTTGGTCCAGAGGTCTATCCGCAGGGTTTCCTGGGCCTTCTCGTCCCATACGGAAAGCATGGTGGCTTTGGTCTCGCTGTGGTCTACCCCGCTATCGGGGGCGGTCCAGTTGATCTTTTCGGGGACGCGGTTTTCGTCCAGTTCTACCAGTAAGCTTATTTCGGAGGTATGTGCTGCCATGGGGGAGGAACAATTAAAAGGGGGGAATTAGGCCGCAAAGATACGAAGCGCCCGTAGCCGGGTAAAGCACATTTGGCCGGTGAGGCCGCCCTAAGGAGCGCTAGGGCTGGTAGCCGCCCAGGCGGAGGATATCGCGGGCGGAGGTTTCCCGGAGCAATCGCGGTAGAGGCGTTCCGGGTTTTTCTTCCATGTAATGCTTTACCAGGAGGTAGCCGTACCAGTGGCCGATACGCCCGGGGGTCTTGGCGTCCAGTTTGGTACGAAACTTAGAAAAGGGCGCGGGCTCGATGAAGCGGCGGAGGAGGCGCTGGCCGCGTTTGAAGAGGAGTTCTTGCTCAATGAAGTACCCCCACATCTGCGCTTCGTGGGCCTGGGCAAAGCGAAGCTGCTTAGGGCGGTATTTGAAAACACGCGCCAGGGGCAGCTCGGGCAGGAGCTGGTGCAAGACGTAGGCCTGCTTACCATGGTGGACCATCGCCTCCAGGAGGGTGGGATCTTCGGGCAGGGGGGGCTGCTTTTCTGCCAGGACGGCCGTGAGCACATCGGGCACCAGGAAAGCCGGTTTGCGCTGATAGGCCAGGTAGCGGGGGAGGTGTTGGTAGTACTTGGCCTGGGCCCCCAGGTAGAGGTCGAGCGCGGCAAAGACCAGGCTATCGGCGTACAAAACGGGGTAATCGAAATCCAGCCGGGAGATGTAGGCGTAAAAGGCCAGGGTATCTTGCGTGCCAAAGTGGTGGTAATAGCGCTTCATGCCCTTGTGGAGCTGCCGGTTTTGAGCGCTCATGTCGCCAAAAACCTGCTGGGCCTTCCGGTAAAGCTCCCGCTGGAGCGGCTCGGTGCGCTGGTGGCGCCAGAAGCGCTGGGTGGCATCCTGCCCAAAAAACATGGGGTACTGGCGCTGCAAGCGGGGAAGGGCCTGCTCAAAATGGGCGGTATCGGTGCGGAAAAAGGCCCGGTCAAAACGCTGAAAATCGGACCGAATAGCAATGGCATCTCCGGGGAAATGATGGTCCCGGCAGCCCATGACCAATAAAAAACTGGTGGTAAGCAAAAATAAGCTGCGAAGGAAAGACGTCATGTGTGATGGTTCCGTTTAATTTTGCCAAAACTAATACTCCCTACGTTATGCGCCATTATTTATTATTGCTGGCGGCCAGCTTGCTGTTAAGCCAGGGGCTGGCCCAGGAGGCCGCCCAATTTCGCTTCGGTATCCACGCCACGCCGCTGGTAAGTTTTATCAGTACCGATGAGGAAAACTTGAGCACGGGCAGCAAATTGCTCTTCGGTTACGGGGGCCTGGCAGAGTACCAATTTGCTGATAATTATGCCTTTGGCACCGGCTTTGAGATCATCCAGCGCGGCGGCACCGCTACGGTAAATGATACCACGCTGAGCTATAAGCCCACCTACCTGCAGTTCCCGCTGCTGCTCAAAATGCGCACCCGGGAGTTTGGCTACACCACCTTCTTCGCGGAGTTTGGCGGCGCTCTGGGCTTTCGCCTCGCGCACAATACGGAGCTAAACCCCGCCCCCACAGCGGGCGGAGAGCCGGAAAACATCAACCTCTTTAACGCTACCTTCCGCTTTGGCATTGGCGCGGAGTACAGCTTTGGGGGCAGCACCTCCGTCACCGCCGGCCTGCATTACAACCGCTCCCTGATAGACAATCCCGGTAAAAATGCCCGCCTGATAGACGCCGGCCAAAATCATCGCTTTGATTATGTGGCGCTTACGGCTGGCATCCTCTTCTAAGCGTGGCTGGCTATAAAGCTCGCCAGCTTCGTTACGCTTGCCCTAAAAATACTCATTTACCCT
>CAJXMS010000225.1 GCA_913056475.1 uncultured Bacteroidota bacterium | reverse complement strand
CTCTCCCCCGGCGCAGAGCGTCCGGCGCTCAATCACCATGGGCTCTATATCCTCAGAAAAGTTGACCACGATGGTATCAGCAACGGTACAGCCACCGGGCAGGAAGAGTTTTAACCAGAAGGTATCCGGATTAAAGAAGCGAGCAATACTATCGGTTTGACCATTGCTCCACTGGTAGCTCAAAACACCGGGTAAGGTAGCGGAAAGCTCGATAAAGTCACTGTTGCATACCAGCGTATCATCAGGGAAGAGGGAAGTAGTGGCGGGGTCGATGATATTAACCTGGGCTGTGTCAGCTACCGTACAACCATTGGTGGTATCCCGGGCCTGCACCCATACTTTGCCAGATTGCGTCACCCAGCGGGTATTACCAGTGTCATTATTACTCCAAATAAACTGGTCGTAAGGCCCCGTTACGACCAGCCTAACCGAGTCGCAGCGGGCCGTGTCCGGAAGCAGGTTGGGCGTAGGACAGCGGTCTACCAGCGCAAGCTGCTCTGGAGCAGGCCGGCTATTGATGCTGATAACCGGGTTATTGAGCGCCGTAAGACCTGCCCAACTGGTAGCGGCATTATGAGGCCGATGCGCCAGTCCTAAGGTATTGGGCTGGTAAGTATTGGGATTGGGCGCCAGGGTGAAGCCATAATTACGATTGTAATCGGCGGCAAAAACGCCCACGTAAAAGTTGGCCGCGGAGGGCATGCCTCCGGAGGTTACCTGGGGCTGCGGAATGGGCTTTTGGTCTACAAAGTAGAGATGAATACCCGGAGCGCCATTTCCTTGAACGGTGGCGGAAGCCGTATCACCGGAAAGACTATTACCATTTACCACAGTAGTGTTATAGGCGTAGAAAGAACGATCGCCAATGGGGGCTTTGGAAGGGGCCCAGCGGGCTCCATTCACGGTCCCGTCATTGCCATTGTTGGCAGCATCAGATAAGGTAGAACCGGATAAAGCATCAAACTGGTAATAGCCTTCAAGACTAGGCTCAGTGCCGGTCAATTTTGCACACATCAGGTCCCGCACTTCACTGGTAGAAAGGTCGGTGCTCCATATGCTCATTTCATCTAATTGGGCATTGAGCGCAAAATTGTTCTGGGGGTTTTGGCCGATTACGCCGCCACTTGAATTAGTGGCAATGGAAGTGCCTCCTGTCCCGGCATAGTTCACCGTTTGAGAATTGCCATTTAGATAGATATCCATATCCGTAGCGCTGCGCACCACCGCGACAAAGTGGTACCAGCGGGTGGAGTCCAGCGGGCCAATAGTAGCGCTTCCCACTCGACTAAAGGCGGTGCTGCCGCCCCCATTGCCGTCACCAAAGGCTATTTTTAAGTCATTATTGGCATATTCTAGCCACCAACCCTGGTAAGTGGGCACAATGTCGCTACTCATAAAAATGGCATGATTCCCGCCACTCACATTAGGTTTGAACCATACCGCGATGGAAATGGGCAGCGTCATCTGGGAATAAGAGTTAGGCAAGCTGACGCTATCGGCACCATCAAAATCCAAGGCGTAACCGGGACCCGGAAGCATTTGAGCCTTAAGGCCCTGGCTTCCCGTAATGAGGAAGACACCCAAAAAAAGGATAAGCCAGTAGTGCTTCCCAGTCTTCATTCGATTAGTTTCCATAAAGCAATTCCATCAAGTTGTTGCGAATATAGTATTTCCGGGGAATTCGGGCAGCCCCCGATGAGTAAGAAGGGCTTTTGCTTATTCTGAGTTGGGATTAGCGCATATTTGCACTCGCAAACGTCTTTATTTACCCCTTTTAGCTATGTCTTCCCCAGCTCCACTGCCCAAGATTTTATTAGCGGGCGCTCCTCGAACGGGTAGCACTTGGCTAGCTAAGTACCTGAGCTGGTCTCCTTCGCTGGTTTACAATCACGAGCCGGACAACGAAATGGAAGCTATCGGAGCCGAATATTACAAGGCAGGCCTGCCCCGGTTTCCCTATTTAACTGCGGAAAGCCGAGCCCCCCATTACGAAACCCTTTTTAATAGGGCTTTTACCCGGCAGCTAAAGCCCAACGACCGCCCCTCCAACCAATATTTAATGGCGTTTTTGGGAGCAGGCCGAAAGCATAAGATCAATAACCTAAGACAGCAGCAAGTCGCTTCAAACAAACGACCTATGCGCTTACTTTGGGCCAGTCGATTGCTAAGCCGCCGGGTACCGGAGCAAAGGGCCGTTCTGGTTAAGTCAGTGCATGCACCGCTTTCCCTTCCCTTTATTTATAAGCGGCTGGCTCCCCGGATGGTTCTTATATTTCGTAATCCCCTGGACGCCTATGGCAGTCAAGTAAAATTAAAAATGAAAGATCAAAACCGCCAAGTATTTCAATACCACCCCGATACCAAAGAGGATAGAACCTATTTGCAGAAACAACCTGCCGCTTTTCAAGCCGGAGTCCAAATGGGGCTTTTTTATAAAGAAATGCTGGCCTTCTCTCAAAAAGAATCCGAGGCTATCCCCCTATTTTATGAAGATATCATAAAGGCGCCAAGCACTTTGCCAGAGCTGGCCCGGAAACTGGGTTTAGAAGAAACCTCGGATATGAAAGCCTTTTTAGAGAAAAGTAACCGCTCCGGTAGTGGCTATCAAACGACAAGAAAGCTTCAAGAACAAACCAATACCCACTTGGCCATCCTTGGCCCGGCAGCAATAGAACAATTCAGAGCAGGTTACCTCTACGTAGCTCCTGCTGTATACCAAAAAATCTAATTTTGAGACGTATTTTCTTAGTTGGTACGGCCCGATCGGGAACCACCCTACTGCAGACCATCCTGCACCGGTCGGGATATATTTACTCTCCCCCCGAGACCCACTTTCTAGATTACAGCCTACCTAAGGCGCCCATAATACGCTTTTTATGGATTTACGGTTCGAAAGAGCGCCAACAAATTGCCAGCACAGCCCAGAAGATTGGTTTAGCGTATTCAACTACTAAAAAGCCCGGACGCTTTGCTTATCCCCGCTGGCTCCGCCACCTTAACGCCATATTGGACGATAATGCCAAGCGGGCAGGATACCAAATGTGGCTGGAAAAAACCCCTTCTCACCTTCTTTTTGCACCAGACCTTTTACGCTACACGGACAGTCAAATTATCTTAAACTACCGGGAGGCCAAAAATAATGTCGCGGCCCTCTACCAGGCGAGCAAAGATCATCCGGCCTATTTTAAGCAAAATACCCTGGATAAAGCCTTTAAGCGCTACCGGAGAGACGCCAGGATTATGGCTCAGGTGGCTGACCACGAACGCTGCTTTTTAGTTGATTACGAGCGAATCCTTGCTCAAGATAGTTCCTTGCTAATGGCCCTTTTTAATTTTATAGGCTTAAGCTTTAAAAGGGCGTATCTTCAACCCCATCGCACGGATGCTTCCCTCCTGCAGGAAGAGGAATCGTGGAAAGCTAATAATACGCGACCGCTTAAAGGAGCGGCCAAAAGCTATCGGGAGCGGCTCTCTAAAGCGGAAATCAAAACCCTTGATCAACTGATGAGGGGATACAAAAACCCCATCGATGGCCGCTGCTATTAATCTCATCGTAATAGAACCGGAGTACCATCCCGAAGTGCTCCGCTCACTGGTGTTGGTCGCACTGGAGGCAAAGCAGGTACAGCTAAGCGTTTTTACCAGCCAAAGCCTTTGGAATAGGGCTTTTAAGGAGCCCCCCCAGGAAGTGAAAACCTTTTTAGCGCCCCGTAGCAAGGAGGTTTTTCCGCTTCTTCAAGAAAAAAAGGCGCTGTTGGAAAAGGCAGAAATTGTTTGGTTCAACACGCTGGCTACGCAGTATAAAGCTTTTATAAAACTTGGACTAAAGCATCCTCACCTGGTATTGCGCGTTCACAATACGGCTTCGGCGTTTCAAGCCTGGCGCCACTTCTTATGGCCCAGAACCCCTTACTCCCTCTTTAAAACTCTAAGCCATC
>CAJXMS010000224.1 GCA_913056475.1 uncultured Bacteroidota bacterium | reverse complement strand
AATAAATTCCAGGGAGCTGATTATCAACTATGACTTCAGATGAAGTCGGTAGGAGAGGTCATGGGCATCGGGCGTTCCTTCCAGGAAGCCTTACACAAAGCGGCGCAATCCCTGGAAGTTAAGCGCAACGGCCTGGGCGCCGATGGCAAAGGAGAAACCGATCAGGATGTGGTACTGGAAGCCCTCGAAAAAGCCAGTTGGAACCGGGTTTTCATGATTTACGATGCCATTCAGCTGGGCTTACCGCTGCGGCGGATCCATGACATCACCAAAATCGATATGTGGTTCCTCCGCGAAATTCAGGAACTGGCCCGGCTGCAGGAGCAAATCGAAAGCTATTCTTTAACTGAAATCCCGCGAGACCTCCTACTAGAGGCCAAAATGAAAGGCTTTGCCGATCGGCAAATAGCCCACATGCTGGGGGTATTGGAAAGCGAAGTACACCAACGGCGCCTTGACCTGGATATTCAGCGCGTATGGAAGCTGGTAGATACCTGCGCCGCGGAATTCGAAGCGCAAACGCCTTACTACTACAGCACTTTTGAAGAAAAGATAGAAACGGCCGATGGGCATCACTACTACGAAAACGAAAGCCAGGTAAGTGATAAACCTAAAATAGTGGTACTGGGTAGCGGCCCCAACCGGATCGGGCAGGGCATTGAGTTTGACTACTGCTGCGTCCACGGCGTGCTGGCGGCTAAGGAATGCGGCTACGAAACCATCATGATTAATTGCAACCCGGAGACCGTCAGCACGGACTTCGATACAGCCGATAAGCTCTACTTCGAGCCGGTTTTTTGGGAGCATATTTACGATATTATCCTCCAGGAAAAGCCGGTGGGCGTAATCGTTCAGCTGGGTGGGCAAACGGCTCTTAAGCTGGCCGAAAAACTGGAGCGTTACGATATTCCCATCGTGGGGACCAGCTACCAGAGCCTAGACCTGGCGGAAGACCGCGGCCGCTTCAGCGAGTTGCTGCGGGATAATGAGATCCCCTATCCCCGTTTTGGGGTGATCACCGATGCAGATGAAGGACGGGAACTGGCAGAAGAGCTAGGCTTTCCGATTTTGGTGCGCCCCTCTTACGTACTGGGAGGCCAGGGCATGAAGATCGTGATCAACCAGGATGAGCTGGAACGCCACGTAGTAAATCTCTTTAAGCAAATACCGGGCAACCGCGTACTGCTGGATCATTATCTGGATGGGGCTATTGAAGCAGAAGCGGATGCTATTTGTGATGGAGAGGATGTTTACATCATGGGTATTATGGAGCATATAGAGCCCTGTGGTATTCACTCCGGCGATAGCAATGCAACCTTACCGGCTTTTAACCTCGGCGATTTGATTATTCAGCAAATTGAAGACCATACCCGCAAAATAGCCCTGGCCCTGGGTACCGTGGGCCTGATCAATATCCAGTTTGCTGTAAAAGACGATCAGGTGTACATCATTGAAGCCAATCCACGCGCTTCCAGGACCGTGCCGTTTATTGCCAAAGCTTACGGAGAACCCTATGTAAATGCCGCTACCAAGGTGATGCTGGGGGCTTATAAGCTTGAGGATTTCAATTTTGAGCCCAAGCGGAAGGGTTGGGCCATAAAACAGCCCGTATTCTCGTTTGAAAAGTTTCCGGAGGTGAATAAAAACCTGGGGCCGCAAATGCGTTCTACCGGGGAGCGCATTTATTTCATCGATAACCTGCGCGATCCCGTTTTCAAAAAGATTTATGCGGAGCGCAACCTTTACCTTAGTAAGTAGTTTAGGAAGTTCAGGATATGTTTATTCGTTTTATACTCTTTCTGGTGATATTTTGGCTGGTTTATCATTTCCTGCGGAAGTGGATAGTGGGTCCTTTTCGCCAAGGCTACCAGGAAGGTCAGCGCGGCCAGGGGGGAAACCAGCGGGAAGGTAAGATCACCATCAATTACCGGCCGCAGTCTCAAAAAGGCTCTTCTTCTTCCCGCTCGGGAAATGTGGGCGAATACGTGGACTACGAAGAGGTAAAAGAAGAACCGGAGCAGCGGAAAGGGGAAGGTTCCTGAAGGGCTTCTCGAAATGAGTTCGGGACGCTCTACGCCCCGCGTGTTTCCTTATTCCCTGCTGAGAATGCTCTTTTGTCGATAAGCCGGATAGTAACATGGTATTCAGTAAATAAAGGCCTCGCCAGCGCGATTGGGAGCGCAGAAGCTCCAGTACCAAACCCTGTACAGTAGACAACTGGTCTGAAATCGGGTCTCTAGATAAAATTGATTTAAACTAAAATCAAAATAATGTTCTATTTGCTTTGAGTTCAAATCAATTTCATGGAAGAACTGATTTCATTTCAAGCCAGTTTGCTAAGTCAGGTCAGCGACCTGTGGCAACGCTATTTGTTTGACCACCTCAAAACCAACGAACGTCTTCTGGGCATTAAGGGCTTGCGAGGAGTGGGGAAAACCACTTTACTACTGCAGTACCTGTCCTATCATTTTCCCGAGCGGGAAAAAGGGCTTTACGTAAGTGCCGACCATCCCTACTTCTACGAAAACAGTCTCTTTGAACTTGCGGCCGAATGGTACCGGCACGGAGGCCAGCTACTGCTTATAGATGAAGCACATAAATATCCCCAATGGTCGCGGGAGCTAAAGTTGATTTACGACGGGCATCCCGGTATGCAAACCATTTTCACCAGCTCCTCGGCCCTGGATCTGTATCGGGGCGAGTCGGATCTGAGTCGCAGATTGGCGACGCAGGTGCTGCATGGCCTATCTTTTCGGGAATATCTTTCCTTCGTTCACCATATTCACTTTCCGGCGGTGACTTTGGAAGATATCCTGAACAATCATACGCGGCTTACTGCCCGATTTACCGCTGATTTTAAGCCTTTGGTCTATTTTGGAAAATATCTGCGGTAAGGATACTTCCCATTTGCGACCCGTATTTCCAAAGAAGATATACCGCAACGCCTGATCAATATCCTCAATACCGTACTGGAAAGTGACTTGGCCTATATCCAGGGCTATAGTGTAGAAAACATCCGGAAAATCAAGAAGCTTCTGGGCGTAATCGCCGATAGTGCCCCCTTCGAGCCCAACATTTCCAGGATAGCGACAAAACTTAAGCTGGGCCGCAATACTGGGCTAGATTATTTAAAGCATCTGGATGATGCCCATATCCTCCACCTGATCAATCGTGATTCCCGGGGTATGAGTGCCCTCCAAAAACCGGATAAAATTTATTTTGAAAATACCTGCCTGGCCTATGCACTGCAGCCCAAAGCAGAGTCAGGTACCATCCGGGAGACCTTTTTTGCCAATCAACTCCGCAATGCCGGGCACAAGGTCCATCTTTCCACCCAGGCCGGCTTTACAATCGATCATACCTACGTCATGGAAATAGGAGGGAAAAATAAAAAGCAGGATCAGAAAAAGGATCTGGAGAATGCTTTTCTGGTCAAAGACAATATTGAACATGGCTTTGGCCATACGGTACCCCTCTGGCTGTTTGGGTTTCTGTACTAGCTTTTGGATTTGAGATTTATGAACCTCAGGTTTTGCTTTGGGCGCTAAAATAGTGGCTAAAGCGCCCGAGTAGTTTGCGCACCCGCTTCCAGAGCGCTTTGGACATACTTCCATCCGCAAAGGCCCGGCGCATGTTGCTGATCACATCCGCGGCTGCCTTGTCTACAAAAACCACTTTTCCCCGCTGGCTTAGGCGCCAGGCCAAGTTGCCATCGGAGCCTCTTTTCATTTCGGGGTCGTAGCCGCCCAGTTCAAGCGCATCCTGGCGGCGAAAAGCCATGCCACCGCCCATGGCATTGAGATGGGCGCGTTTCCAGGCTTGAAGCTGCATAGCAAGGTATTTGGCCAGGTGGTAAAAGTAGTGCATGAAGGGATACCGCCCGTTTTCCTGGTAAAACACATACATGGAATAAGTGCAGGTTATGGCGGGGTCTTCCAGGGG
>CAJXMS010000223.1 GCA_913056475.1 uncultured Bacteroidota bacterium | reverse complement strand
GCCGAACGGAGGACTTTGTAAGCCGAACCCTGGTGCCCAAAGTTTGGCAAAAGGAAGACCAGGCTACCGGCTCTTCCCACGCTACGCTGGTGCCTTTTTGGGGCCAGCGATTGGGAAAGCATGACTTGCAGGGACGCCAGCTAAGCCCACGGGGCGGCTGGGTAAAGGGCGAGTGGAAGGGCAACCAGGTGCGCCTGTGGAGCCAGAGCCGCGTTTTGGTAAAAGGCCACTTAATCCTTTAAAGGCCGCCTTTATCTTTTAAAGGATTTCGTTAAGCATATGGGCCAGGCGTACGCCGCCTTTTTGCAGCTGATGGGTAAGCAAATCCCAGTTGCGGTAGGTATATTCATAACCCATGTAATCCGGGTCTTCTATTTGGTAAATTTGATCGCGGTAGTTCAAATTTTCATGCGCCCAGTCAAACACATCGCCCTGGCTCCATTGCTCCCTTTTTTGTCGGTTAATGGTGCGCTGAAGCTGCCGGGCCAGCTCGCTGTAAGCAAAACCCCGTGACTGGAGCATCTCGCTATCCCATACCCGGTGTAAATTGCTGTAGCTGCCAAACCATTCTACTTTGAGGTCGTTCCCACCCCGGTCTTCGCCATTCCCCACGTGGAGGGGCTGGTGGAGGTCCCCTACCAGGTGGACGAGAAACTTAAGGGCCTTGGCTCGCGCCGCCCGGGAGGTGTCTTTGTTGGCCAGGGTTTCTTTGCTGCGGCAAATGGCGGTGAGTAGGTCTCCATCCGGGTTTTTTTTGGTTTCCGCGTAAGATTTGCCATCGGGGATGGTAACCCAGTGCCATTCATGGGTGTGATCAAAACGATCATCGGACTTGATTTCGTCCATATAGGTAGAGACCCATACAAGGCTTTGATTATCAAGCAGGCGCGCTATTTTGCGCTTGGTACTATTTTGAAGGTGTTTTTGCGCTATGGCGGCAATGGTGCGGTGACCCGTTTGCCCCCAGCCCCAGAGAGCAGCGGGTTGAAAAAGCAGTAAGAGCAGGCCGAGTAAAATGCATCTCATGACGTTATGTATTTTTGAAACGCCACAAAGGTAGTGGCCCCAGGGGTTTTGGCCGCCTTGCGCTAAAACCCGTAAACGTTTAAGGGCCCCGGGCCCGGCGCAATTCTTGGAAGAGATGATGGATCACAATAGGCATCTGGAAGCGGATAACGGTGACGCCCAGGCCCTGCAACGGATGATCCGGGAAGGAGAACACCAGCAGCAGGATTTCAAATTCCGGATAGACAGCACCGCCAAAATCGCTAAAACTTTGTCTGCCTTTGCCAATACAGACGGGGGCAAATTGCTGATCGGCGTAAAGGACAATGGTAAAATAACGGGCATAGACCCAGAAGAAGAATTTTTTATGATCGAGGGCGCGGCTCAGCTGTACTGCCAGCCGGCCGTACCTTTTGATTACCAGGTTTACGCCTGGGAAGATAAGCGGGTACTGGAAATTGAAGTTCCCGACTCCGCCGCCAAACCGCACCTGGCTAAGGAAGAGGATGGCCGCTACCGGGCTTACGTAAGACAGGCCGATGAAAACTTTCGGGCCAATGCCGTCCTATTGCGCTTTTTACGGGATAAAACCCCCGCCAGTAAGGCGAAAAACCTGGTGGCTTACGGCCCTGCCGAGCGGCTATTGTTTGATTATTTGAGTGAAAATACGAGCATATCGATTAGCAAGTTTGCCCGCCTGGCCAAATTACCAAGACGGGAAGCCGAACAGATCATGGCTTCTTTCCTCAAATGGGAAGTACTTATCTGGAATGCCACCGAGGAGGGCATTCGCTTTGCCCTGCGTCCGGAAGCACTATGAATTTTTCGACCATTTATGGCTGAGGCCTTGCAGGCCCTTGATCTGCGGACGTTATATATCCTAGTGCTAGGTCATGAGTCTAAAGTAAAATATTAGTTTTGCCCTTCCAATCAATACGGTGAAACTATGCATAATATACCAAACAAAAAACAGCGGCCCCACCCCTCGCTGGTCCTAATCCTCTTCTTGCTGGCGGGAATGGCCCAGCCGCTGGAGGCCCAGTTCAAGTCGATAGGGCTGCGCGGTGGTGTAAGCAAAATTTTAGGAGAGAACACGGAAGAGGGGGCTTTTCCGAAGGGTATGGACTGGGAGCTGAATTACGCCCACCGGCTTTTTGATTTGGTGAGGGCGGTAGGCAAAGTGGGCTATCAGCGAGAAGTAACCCGCCGGAACTACCCCAGTGGCATAGCAGGCGCTCCAGCCACCAACTTTGTGGGTACTTCATCCTGCTTTTCGGCGGGCGTGGGCATACGCGTTTATCTCAACCAAAATATACATGAATTTAACCCATTTCCGGGCCAATTTTTACCCTATTTGGGGATCGACGGAGGCGTCCTTTATAACCAAACGGATGCGCCAGCCACAAGCCTGCAAAACCTTCCGCAGGATTACAATTTTGTGGAAAGTGGTTTTGTGCCTTTTTGGCAGGGAGAAATCGGCAGCCAAGTAGTACTTAATCAGTTTCTCCGCGCCGGGGTTTACATGGTACTACGCGACACGCCGAGCGACATTCTAGATGGTATAGAAGGAACCACCGATGCAGGTGACTGGCACCTTAGGGGCGGCCTGGAGTTGGTGTACTTCTTTAATGAAGGGAAATAAATTTTCCGCGGGCGAGATACCGAGCGGCGGCGATAATAAAACAGGTAGTTAAATGAGTGGCGTCACGGCTTGGTCTGGGGCTGTTGGCAGATGTCCTTGAATGCCGGAGAGAAAGAGGAACTCCCTTTTAACAAAAATAGGACAAAGCCGGTCCTGGATAAGCCGGGTAGGGATGTGTAGAGCCTCCCCTCCCCTTCAAAGTTAAACCCACCCGGGTGTGGCGAAGAAGTGATTGTATGACAACCGGGCGGAGAGAATAATAGCCAAAGCTGGTTATTCAGCTTTTCACGCCAAGCATCTATGAGCAGGGAAAGAAGTGGTTAACACCCTCTCCCTTCAGGAATGGGACGCTATTCGGGAGGGGGCAGGTGGAGCTGCTGAATGTCCTAATCTCTAAACTCCTTTTTGTTTTCCTTGGAAACATTTTTTTGGCCTGGCGTCGGTAAAAGCACCCACCGCAGGTCGCGGAGCCCGGTAACATGCAAAAACTGGTTTTGATAACCGCCGTCCTGGTTTTTTCGAAATGCAAAGCCCAAAGTAGTTTCTTGAACCGCGGGGCCGGGTAAGCTACGGAGGAAAAAAGGGCCGTTATGCCAGAGCTTGCGCAAGAAGTAGCGCCCCATGTCATATCCCTGAAAGGCAAAGGGGCTTGGTTCGCGGTGAAAGCGCTGGCGATGACGACGTATAAAAAGCTGGGTGGCCGTGTCTTGATAACGGGGGTAGCGGACCTCAGCCATGGTAAGGTTTAAAGCCTCCAGATAGGCATATTCAAGGGTTTGGGACTCCAGCAGCGACTGGGCACTTAGAATACTTACGGCAGAATCCCGAAAACCATGCAGCTTGCTTACCAGGTCGTTAATAAAAACCTGGTCTTCGCCTACCAAGACGACCACTTCTGGCCCAGGCTCTACCAGGGCTTCCTGCAAGCGGTCGGTTTTGGCCAACTCCTCCTGACTTACCACCAGTTTTTCCAGGTAGTTGCCCCCGGCCCGGGCTTCCAGGCGCGATTTTATGGTTTGCACCTGCTGAAGGTCACTTACACTGCCACTATGGGCAAATATGACCCGAGCGCCCGGAAAGCGCTGATTGATGATGGTTGCTAAGCGAGTATTTTTTTGCGTTTTACCGGGAATGGCCTGTACTAAGTTCGGGTGTTCTGCCACCTTTAGGGTCGAACTGAGGGGACTAACAACGGGGATGCCATCCGCTTCCAATATTTTGGCTACTGCCCGTACGTGTCGATCGTAGGCCGGGCCTACCACGAGGTCCACTTGTTGCCGCTGCAGGCGTTCTGCCAGCGTGCTGGCGGTCTGGGTGGCTTCCACGGCTTGGGCTCCTTGTTCTTG
>CAJXMS010000222.1 GCA_913056475.1 uncultured Bacteroidota bacterium | reverse complement strand
CCTGACAGTCCTGCTCATCGCCATTGCGGCCGCCTCGGCCACTTACCTCGCCGGCCTGTCACTGGCGCTGGGCGCCTTCTTGGCCGGGAGCCCAGTAGTCACGGAGGTCATTGATTTCTACCTGACGGGGGTACCAGAGCCAGCCATACTGAACGGAGGAGCTCTCGTCGTAACCTGAGTTGGGCACGTTATCAGAGGCGGAGTTCACAAACATGGCGTTGGCGCGGAAAGTGAAGCGGTCGTCCCACATTTCACGGCCCAGGCTCATTTGTACGGTATTCCGTTCCAGGTTGGTGTTCGGTATAATGCCTTCGTTGTCCATCCGGGTATAGGAAAAACGCATGTCGCCATTTTCGCTATTGTTGTTGATGGCGACGTTATTGATGGAGTTAATACCCGTCCGGTAGAAGTTGCGCACGTTGTCGGGAGCAGGGGTGAAGGGCACCGCCTCCCCGTTCGAATTAAATTGCTTGATGTTTTGGCCATTCATGCGCGGCCCCCAGTTTTCACCGTAGGCTTCGTAGTATTCGTTGCTACCGATATAGTTGGAACCATCGAGGTAAGAATACTTACCACCGCCCCCAAAGCCGTACTCGTTTTGGAAGTCAGGCATTTTGAGGATGGAACGGAACATGGTGGTAGAATTGAGCTCTACACCCATGCCTTGCTGCTCTTTACCGGTTTTGGTTTCGATAAGGATCACCCCGTTGGCAGCCCGTGCGCCGTAGAGGGCGGAGGCGGCTGGTCCTTTCAAAACGTTCATGGAGGCGATGTCATCCGGGTTTACAATTTGGGCGGCATTACCAAAGTCAATGGTAGAGGAGCCGTTAAGGCCGTCGTCTACACTGTAGAGATCATTGGTGATGGGCATACCGTTTACCACGTAGAGGGGCTGATTGCTTCCCAGCAGGGATACAGCGCCCCGGATGTTTACGTTGGAAGAAGCGGTAGGGCCGGCAGAGCTTCCGGTAACGTAAACACCCGCCACTTTACCGGAGAGCGTGTTACTCACGTTGGTGGGCTTTACGCTGGCTATTTGCTTCGAATTCAGGTTTTGGACGGAATAGCCCAGGGCCTGTTCGGAGCGCTCTACGCCCAGGGCGGTAACCACTACTTCATCCAGTTGACCTGCCTCTTTGAGGGTGATGTTGTAGTTGTTTTGCCCGGATTGAAGATTCACTTTTTTGGTTTCAAAACCCACAAAAGATACGCGGAGGGCTTTGTCCCCAGCTTCTGCTTTTACAGAAAATTTACCCTGAGGGCCTGTTACCGTACCTCGTTTGGTTCCTACCACCAAGACATTGGCACCCGGCAGGGGCGCGCCTGATCCATCTGTCACCTTTCCGGTGATGGTCCTCGCCTGCCCGTAGGCACTGCTAGCCCCAATGAGCAGGGCGCAGAGAAAGGCGAAGTTTCGTAGGTACTTTTTCATCATAGTTTGATTTTAATTTAACAATTGCCTAATAAAGCGCAAAAGTAAGGATTATGTTCAGCACGAATGAGTTTCCCCCATTTTTAAAAGTTCCAGAGGGGAGGTGTTTTGTAAAACACTGAAAAACAGATATAAAAAGGATATAAGATGCCAGCCGCCGGCCTTAATCGAGCAGAATTGTATTTAGACCAATGATAAATAGAACCCCCTAGGGAAGGGTCTGGGCGCCAAAATGTCCCTTTACAGCTTGCTCGTTTGGATTCGTAACCGGCGAATTCTCGCCTCAGAATGACGGGCTGGCATCTCCTTAGGG
This sequence comes from uncultured Bacteroidota bacterium, assembly GCA_913056475.1. Classification (GTDB taxonomy): domain Bacteria; phylum Bacteroidota; class Bacteroidia; order Flavobacteriales; family Schleiferiaceae; genus CAJXMS01. The sequence goes on along the minus strand of CAJXMS010000222.1, from coordinate 2,284 downwards.
ATCAAGTAAAAACCTACTAATTAGGGTTTTTAGGGAATTCGTGGCTGGTAAGGATGGGGGAGGCGTCGATGTCCTGAGCGCCCATGGCGGTAACCAGAAAGTCGAGGTGTTGGTGGAGGCTGGCAATATCTTCTGTGGGAAGCTTTTCCAGCGCATCCGAAAGGCGCTCAAACAAGGTCGTGGGCGCCTGGTCCAGCAGAGTCATGCCTTTTTCGGTAAGGGCCACGTAGGCCACTCGTTTGTCCCTAAAGCGGGGTAAGCGCGCGATGAGCCCTTTTTGCTCCAGGCGGGAAAGGATACCGGAAATGGTACTGGCATTAAGTTGGAGGTGTTCTTTAAGTTCCCGGGCCGAGGATTGGTAATTTACTTGCTGTGCCAAATATTGCAGGGTAAGCAGCTGGGGAATGCTGATGGCATACTGCTTTTCGATCCGCTTGCTCTCCATGTGAATGGAGCGGATGATTTGGCGAAGCTTGGTGAGAATTTCGGTGGAGGCCATAAGGAAATCTTGAGCTTACAAAGATACAATCGCCGCTTTAAGCGGAGGTGGCTAGAAACACTCACGCCCTGAGTTCTCCGTACAAATCTTTTCTTGCTAGAACTGCTGTTCTTAGGGTCAAATTAATGGAAAAGAAATGTATATATAGTCTATTGCTGGCAGCAGAAAAGGGATTTTAATTGGTAAGAATACGTATCTGTCACCTAAACAACACGATTTTGGATACGAATACATGCTTAACTCCCGAAGTTTGTGATCTCTTAAAAAGGGACTGCTCGTGCGAGCACAAATTAAACAGGACCTCTCGGTAACGCCTGATCTCTCCTCCCTCCAATGGCGCCCGGGAGGTCCTGTTTTTTACCTTTAGGAAAACCATTTTACAGGGGATTCCTATTCGGAAGGGAGGCGGCGGGCTCTTTTTTCTTCCACGCAGTAGGTTAGATAACGCCGGTCGTGGTCCGACCGTTTGCGCCGAACGTATATATTGCCAGAACTTTCGTTGACCATCCTTACCACTTGAGCTCGTTTGGCGCGGCGGCTTTCCTCATTGCTCAGGTGATCTATGCCCAGAAGGCGGTCAAAATCATTCACACCAAACTCCTGTCCTACCTGGTGCTTTAACTTTTGGGCCCAGGATAAGTACGCTGATCCTTTTTTTCGGCCCTGGATGTACTTTTGATAGCCCCAGAAGAGACCGAGCAATAAGAAGCCGAGGCTTCCCAAGCCTAAGACCCAGTTTAATGTTGAGGGAGAATTTGAGCGGTCTGCTGGGCCAGGCTTGATAGTGCCCACAAGCGGACCCAAAAGTTTCGGTGATAGCGGGATCTCATGAAATTTGCCTTTTTGCCCGATAAGCCGAATGGTATCCCCGGCTAGAGCGGCCATTTTCATTTCTTTAAACCATGCTGCCTTTAAGCCTTTGAGCTTAAAAATACGCCCAGTACTTTTTTCAGTGATAAAGTATTGGGTTTTCAATGAACGATCTAATTGCTCAAAAACAAGGTAGTGATCGGTCTCTAGCTGCAGCGGAGCGGTAAGCTTACGTGGTGGGTTAAAACCTTCTTCCTGCCAGTCAATAACTAAGGGGGTCCATGAGGAGGCGGTAAGGTCCAAGAGGTAGCCACCAACAGGAGGCGAGGAGGGAGCTATTTCCGCCTGGTTTACATGGATACCAACGGGGGCATATATATAATCTTCATAATGATAGCTGAGCAGCGGCTTGAAATAGGGCGGAAAATTTTGGGCGGGATAAATGGTCCATTCCCCGTTTTCTTGGAAATACGTCAATGTGGCGTGGCCCTGCCAGTAGCCGTAGCCGCCAAAACTCCAGAGGGTGTCGCGGAAGAAAAAGCGGCGGGAATCGCAAAAGTATCCATGGTTATTTTTTGTGTAGCGATTTCTGATGCCAGTGCTGTCCTGGTAGAAAAGGTCTAATCCGCAATTGAGGCTCAGATAATAGCGCTGCTTTGCCTTGATGATGGTGGCTTTCCGAGAAGGAACTTGGTCGTAATATCTAGCGTAAAGGGCGTAGGGTACTTGCCCCCTGGTGAGCCAGTCGAATTGCGCGGCAGATACTTTTGTTCCTTTTCGAAAGGGCAGGATCACGCGCTCCGTCGTGGCCTCTCCCCAGATAGTACCCGTCCCAATGAGGACTAAAAGGGTCAAAAAGAGCTTGTTCAAGAGCTTATTTTTCGAGCAAAGGTAAACTAAAAACGGGCGAACGCCCCGCCAGGAATCCCCGAATAGAGTTCGGGGTAAACCTCAATTCAATGGCTATTCGCATAG
>CAJXMS010000221.1 GCA_913056475.1 uncultured Bacteroidota bacterium | reverse complement strand
GCTGCCCCACGGCAGAGTACACCTGGCGGCGCACGGTATCATCCTGGATGGTGTTATCCATAACTTCTTTCCCGGCAATGACCGAACCGGAAGAAACCAGGATGGTCTCAATACCTTGCTCGTAGAGGGTGGCGATTTGGGCCACCAGCTTCTTAAGGGTAGGGAGCATGATGCGGTTGTCGCGGTTTACCATCACGTTGGTTCCCACCTTTACCACTATCTTTTTTATTTCTTCGGGAGCGCTCATTTAACTATTGCTTTCTTTTCCCAGCTCTACCGCCCGGTTAAAGGCGGCGTAGGCGGCTTCTTTGATGCGTTCTTTCACGTTATTGTCTTCCATGGAGTCCAGGGCCGCGCGGGTAGTACCCCCTTTGGAGGCTACGCGATCCATCCATTTGGCCGGGGTAAGGTTGTTTTTCTTAAACAGCTCCACGGCGCCCTCGAAGGTGGTACTTACCAGCACCTTGGCATCGTGGTCGGAGAAACCCATTTTTTCGGCGGCTTCCAGCATGCTTTGCATAAAGTAGAAAACGTAAGCGGGCCCGCTGCCCGAAATACCGGTGGAGGCATCTACATCATTTTCCGTATCCAGGCGCACGGAACGGCCGGTCGTATCTAGCAGGGATTCTACGGTGCTAAGTTCTAAGCGGGAGACCTCTTCCGCAGCGGTAAAAGAGGTGAGTCCTTTACCTACTTGGGCGGGCAGGTTGGGCATGGCGCGCACTACTTTGCGCAGGTTGAGCTTTTCCTGCATATATTCGATGGTGACTCCGGCCATGATAGAGATCACGATTTGCCCCTCATCTACCAGGGGCTGGAGGCTGTCAAAAAGCGCTTCGGTGTGATAAGGTTTAACGGCTATAAAAATGATGTCCGCCTTACTTACGCAATCCCGAAGATGGTCATATACGTCGAAGTGACTTTTTTTGCGGAGTTCTTTGGTTTTTTCGGGGGCATTGTCCGAGATCATCAGATCCCGGTCTTTCAGCATATCGCTTTTGGCGATGGCTTCGGCGTAGGCAAGCCCCATGTTGCCCGCACCTATTACCAATACTTTCATGAAGGTATGGTGGTTTTAAAATTAATTTTCAATAATTTATATCTTTACAAAGACCGTGCTCACTGTCATAATGGCAGCAAGTTGTTTACCAACATCGAAGGGCCCCTCCAAATAAGGACGCGGCCCTATCCGGCTTATGTCTCCCACATTTGGCCGGGAGGCCGGGAAAAGAAAGGCGTGCCTCAGATAAGCATGCCTACGATGACGGCGGTGAATAAACAAGCCAGGGTACCCGCAATGAGGGCACGCACCCCCAGGGCAGAAAGCTCACTCCGGCGGCTGGGGGCCAGTGCTCCGATGCCCCCGATCTGGATGCCGATGCTGGCAAAATTGGCGAAACCACAAAGGATGTAGGTGGCTATGATAATGCTTTTCTCATCGCTGAAGCGGCCTGCTTCTACCATTTCGCCCAGGGAAACATAAGCCACAAACTCGTTTAGAATGGTTTTCTCCCCCAGCAACTGGCCCACCAAAACCACATCGGCACTGGATACGCCCATGAGCCAGGTGAGCGGGGCCAGGCTGTAGCCTAAAATAAATTGCAAGCTCAGCCCCTGATATTGGCCATTGGTGAGTTCTTGTACCCAGGCATTAAGCCCCGTCCAACTCCCGATCCCATCCTCCAGCAGGGCATTGGCCAGGGCAATAAGGGCAATAAAAACCAGCAGCATGGCCCCCACGTTTACCGCCAGCCGGAGACCATCGGTGGTTCCATTGGTGATGGCATCGAGGGCATTGCTGCCCAGGTTTTGCTTTTCGAGCTTCATGTCTTGGTTTACCGTCTTGGTTTCGGGGACCAAAATTTTGGCGGCCACTACCGCCGCGGGAGCACTCATCAGGGAAGCCGCCAGGAGGTGCTTGGCAAAAAAGGCTTGCTGCAGGGGATCTTCTCCGCCCAGGAAACCGATATAGGCGGCCAATACGCCGCCCGCAATAGTGGCCATACCGCCGCTCATAAGGCAGAGGAGCTCGCTGCGGGTCATTTTTTGAATGTAGGGTTTTACCAGCAGAGGCGATTCGGTTTGCCCCAAAAAAATATTGCCCGCCGCGGCCAGGCTTTCAGCACCGCTAAGGCTGAGGGTCCGGCGCATAAACCAGGCAAACCCATATACCACCCTTTGAAGAATACGGTAGTAAAACAGAAGCCCGGTGAGCGCAGAGAAGAAAATTACGGTGGGCAGCACCTGAAAAGCAAAGATGTAACCCAGGGAATCGGTATCGGTAATTAAGCTACCGAAGAGAAACTCGGCCCCATCGGAGGCAAAGCTTAGGAGGGTAACGAAGAAGCTGCTGAGCGCATCAAAGGCGCTGCGGGCCGGGGGAAATTTAAGAATGGCCAGAGCAAAGGCTACCTGAATGACCAGCCCCTTGGCTACCAGCGCCCAATTAATGCTGCGGCGGTGGCTGGACAGTAAAAAGGCGATGAATAAAAGGACGGCCATCCCCAGTAAACCTCGCCCAATATTGGCCCAGGTGAATTCGCGGTTTTTAAAATCGTACTGCAGTGGCAGAGCGCCTGCCGTGGAGGAGGTTTCCGCTGGAGGGGTTAGCCCAAAATGAAAGCGCACCTGCCCTTCTTGCAGCAGCAGAACCGAATCGGTTAGTTGCTGAAGGGTATAAATACGCTGGGTATCTGTGGGGAGGCGGTAACGGTAAATTAGGCTATCGCCCACCCGGCGATAGGTACCAGCGGCCAGCAAACTGTCCTTGGCCGCCAGTTCATAATGGAAGGTTCCGTCCGGGCGCATGAGGAGATAGTCGCTGCTATCAATGGGCAGGAGGCTATCGCCGGCCAGATTGGTAATGGCTTGGAAGTGCCACCGGCGCGCCAGTTCGCTCTGGGCCTGGACCAGGGAAAGCGGTCCCAGGGTGCATAGCAAAAGTAATCCCCAAAACTGGCTTTTAAGGCCTGTTTTGGGGAACAAAAGATGCGGCGCAGCGGCCCGGTCAGCTCTGCCTGCGATCAATTTCATCACGGATGCGGGCCGCTTTTTCATAATCTTCTTCTTTTACGGCCTCATCGAGCAGTTGATTGAGCTGGCTCAGCGATTGGCTAGCCAGATTGGGCATGGCCTTGCCCTTGCGGGGGCTTTCCTCGGAGCTGGCATAGGCTTGTTCGCTGCCTGCGGTAGCGGTAGATTCGCCTGTTTCTTCCATCCCTTCCCCACTATCTTGCAGGAGGACGCCGGCTTCATCTAAAATTTCCCGGTAAGTATAAATGGGCGTCCCAAAGCGGATGGCCAAGGCCACGGCATCACTGGTCCGGGCGTCCAGTACTTGTTCTTCTCCTTCCCTTACACAGACCAGGATAGAGAAAAATACCCCGTCTTCCAGCTTATGAATAATCACCTCCTTGAGGGATATGGCAAACTGCTCGGCAAAGGACTTAAAAAGATCGTGGGTGAGCGGACGCGGCGGATTCATGTCCTTTTTGAGGGCAATGGCAATGCTCTGGGCCTCAAACCCCCCGATGATAATGGGCAGCCGCTTATCGCCTTTTTCTTCGGCCAGCACCAAGGCGTAGGCCCCGGTCTGCGTCTGGCTATAGGAGAGGCCTTTTACGTAGAGCTTTACGGGCTCCATATTAATTCTGGGCCTTAAATTCCTTAACTGCTTTAGTAAGCCGGGGCACCACTTCAAAGGCATCTCCTACTACGCCGTAGTCGGCGGCTTTGAAAAAGGGCGCTTCGGGATCGTTATTGATGGCTACAATGGTCTTGGAAGCACTTACTCCAGCGAGGTGTTGAATGGCGCCGGAAATACCTATGGCCACATAAAGGTCTGGCTTGATGGCTATCCCGGTTTGGCCTACGTGCTCGGAGTGGGGGCGCCATTCCATATCGCTTACCGGCTTACTGCAGGCGGTCCCGGCCTCCAATACCTCGGCCAGCTCTTCCAGCATATTCCAGTTTTCGGGGCCTTTCAACCCCCGGCCGCCGGACACCACGCGTTCCGCTTCGGGGAGCGGTATTTGGCCTTTCATG
>CAJXMS010000220.1 GCA_913056475.1 uncultured Bacteroidota bacterium | reverse complement strand
CACAATACCCGCCAATATAATAAGGCCGCTGATGGTGTACGAAATGCGGCGCTTGCTAAGAAAATTGATATTGGTATTGGTAAAAGCATTGCGGGTGAGGTTGGTAGCAAAGCTAATCGCCTTCTTGCGTACCAGGCGGGCCTCAAATACCAGGCGGGTAATAAAAATGGCACAGAACAGAGAGGTTAAAATACCGATGATAAGGGTAGTAGCAAACCCACGGATGGGTCCGGTGCCAAAGGAATAGAGGATCACCCCGGTGAGGAAGGTGGTAACGTTGGCATCTATGATGGAGCTGTAGGCATTCTGATAACCGTCCTGTAAAGCGAGTCGAAGGCCCTTCCCATTGGCCAGTTCTTCTCGTATCCGTTCGTATATAAGCACGTTGGCATCAACTGACATACCGATGGTAAGCACAATACCGGCAATACCGGGCAGGGTAAGCACAGCCCCCAGGGAGGCGAGGATCCCGAAGATGAAGAAGATATTGACCACCAGGGCGATGACGGAAGCTACTCCCGCTCCGCTGTAGTAGAATACCATGTAAACCATCACCAGGATGAGCGCTATCACGAAGGACCACAAGCCGGCCTGAATGGCTTGCTCTCCCAGCGAAGGCCCTACAATATTGGCCTGGATAATGTTAGCCGGGGCGGGCAGGGCGCCGGCCTGGAGGATATTGGCCAGGTCCTGGGCCTCCTGAACGGTAAAGTTGCCACTGATCTGGGTGCGGCCACTGGGAATTTCATTTTGGACGACGGGGGCAGAGTACACCCGCTTATCCAGCACCACGGCTACCGCCCGGTTATCTTCCTGGTTTTCCGGCTGGCCGGCCGCCTCTTTGGTAATTTCCTGCCAGCGGGAAGCACCGCGGGCATTCATGTTCATGTTTACGATGGGGTTGTTTTGCCGGTCAAAGTCCTGCTGGGCATTGGTTACCACATCACCCGTCATGGCGGGTTCCCCGCGGCGATCCGTTTTACCGGCGTAAAGGCGTAAAAATCCCGCTTCATTGGGCTTGGCGTCCCACATGAAGTCCACGCCGCGCATATCGGCCGGGAGAAGCGCCCGTATTTGCGGAAAGCTTAGATACTGATTTATATCCGCGGTATCTTGGGGCTGGGCAAAGCCCACCACGGGCCCACGCCGAACCTGACTATTTTGAAAGTCGTAGTTGGGGGTAAAGTAGCGGAAAAGGGGATTAAACTGCTGGGCACTGTCCTGCTCGGGGTTATCGCTGGCCAGGGAATCTACCAGGGCATCGTCTTGTTCGAGGAGGCTATCTGCTGCCTGGTTTTCTTGATTGGTATCCTCAGCGGGCTGCGGGCTTTCCTCCACCGATTCAAAAGAGAGGTCTTCGGGTGCATCTTCCAGGCTTTGGCCCGTATCGGCAGCGGACTTTTGCGGCGGGTTGGGGTTTTCCACGATACCGCGCAGCTTTTCATTGGCTGCCGAAAGGAAGTTGAGTAGCTGAGCACCTTCGTATAGCTCATAAAACTCCAGGACGGCCGTAGACTGTAAAAGCTTTTTCACCCGCTGGGGATCCTTTACGCCGGGCAGCTCCACGAGGATCCGGCCGCTCTGGTCCAGGCGCTGGATATTGGGTTGAACCACCCCGAATTGGTCGATCCGGGCCCGAAGTACGGTGTACACGTTTTCCACGGAGGCATTGACCAGCGAGCGCAATTCGTCCTTTAGGGCCTGATCGGCGGCATTAAAGCCCAGGCGGTCGTTCATGCTTTTGGTACCAAAAAGCTGTCCGCTGCTGTATTTGATGCTCACCTTCTGCTGCTCGCGCAAACGTTCGAATGCGTTAAAAAAGTTGGTAAGGTAATCTTCCTGATTCGTAGTAGCCGCACTATCGGCCCCCGCCAGGGCTTGCTTAAAAATAGGGGTGCTGGGCTCTTTCACCAGTTCCCGCAAGATATCCCGCACGGATACCTGCAAGATCACGTTCATTCCCCCCTTGAGATCGAGTCCGAGATTGAGTTCTTTAGATTTTACTTCGGCGTAGGTAAACTCGTCCAACCCAATGTCGTAAACCACTTCATTGCGCATGGAATCCAGGTAGGCTTGTTGTAGCTCAGCATTTCCCTGTGCATAGGCCTCGGCATCCTGATTTACAGCGCTAGATATGTAGGTAAAGGATAATTGATAGAGGCAGGCTAAGGCGAAAATGATGGCGAATGAGCGGATAACTCCTTTATTCTGCATTATTTATGGGGGGTTGGGATTTGAAAAATAAGGCGGCAAATATATCATTCTCGTCTCTATTTACCCAAAGAAAGCGAGGCAACAACCAAAATCCTTGTTGTTTTTGATTATCTTAGCGGGGTAAATCCCATTCCCCTATGTCCCAAAAGCTACCCACGCTCTTATTGTCTCTGCTTCTTAGTTTTCCCCTGCTTGCCCAGAACCGGTACTCCTTTAGCCCCCGGCTCAACCTTCCCGTGAGCATCAAGGGCGACACCCTCGCCAATGCCTGGGCGGGCGGGTTAAATTACCCCTCTTTTGCCAGCGCGGACCTTACCGGCGATCAAAAAATGGATCTATTGGTGTATGATCGCGCGCGGGATTTTTTGCAAGCTTACGTTCAAAAAACCATCAATGGGGATAAAGTATACCGCTATGATCCCTGGGTAAGTGAACAACTCAGCTTCCGGGACCCCGAAATGGAATGGGTTCTCACCTATGACTACAACTGCGATGGTCAGCGAGATATCTTCGTGGGGACCGATAATTATATTTATGCCTACGAAAACCAGTCGGCCGGGGGTACGCCCAGCTTCCAGCCTTATGACAACGGGAAGCCCCTCAAAAGCCAATATCTTACCGGAAACTACATCCCCATTGAAGTACCCGGCACCGACTTACCCGCCCTGGGAGATGCAGACGGCGACGGCGACATGGATATCCTGGTGTACGATGATAGCAACACCAAGTTAAGCCTCCATGAAAACCTTAGCCCCAATCACTGCGGCTTACAGTTTGATCAAGCTACCCGGTGTTGGGGGCAATTTGAGGAGAGTGGCCTCTACCGCGCCGTCGATTTAAACGCCTGCTCCGGGGCTAATAAGCGAGCGCATCTCCTCCATGCCGGCAGTTCTATGGCCTTGCAGAATCTCAATAACGATAGTCTGGCCGACTTGCTGTTGGGCAATATCAGTTATCCCAGCTTGGCCGCCCTTTACAACGGCGGTAGCGCCGACAGTGCGGTGATGACCAGCCAGGATACCCTCTTCCCCGTGCACAAGCCCCTGGACGAAGTCGTTTTCCCCGCTCCTTATTTGGCCGATGGCAACTTTGACGGGCGGCTGGACTTAATGGTTTCCAGCTTTTCCGGCGTAAGCAGCGGCTCGCCCAACAGCAGCGCCAATTATCAAGGAATCTGGTACTACGAAGACACCGGCACCACCGGTCACGCCCAGTATGCCTACCGCAGCAATGCCTTCCTGCAGTCACAACAGATCGACTTTGGCAGCAATGCCGTACCCCGCGTGGCCGATTTTAACGGCGACTCCCTGCCGGACCTGGTAGTGGCCATCGGCGCCCGGCTGAAGCCGCCTCGCCTGCCCAGTTCTCAGCTATACCTTTTTACCAACACGGGCACCGCTTCTGCGCCCCATTTCACCCTCACCGACACCAACTTTGCCGACTTACTGCAATACAGTTATGGAAGAGCCCTGGTGCCCACTTTTGGAGACCTCGACAACGACGGGGACCTGGATATGATCCTGGGGACGGTAAGCGGCTACTTTCACGAATTTGAAAACACCGGCAGCACTACCAGCCCCCAGTACGTCCAAAAAAACCCCCTGCTCACCAACACGGATGTAGGGGCCGATGCAGCCCCCTTCCTCTACGACATAGATCAGGACAAGGACCTCGACCTTTTTGTGGGCAATGAGCAAGGCCGCATCGCCTTTTATCGCAATGAAGGCGACTCCCTCCAGGCCAATTTCCAGTTGGTAAACCGTTTCTATGGGGCCGTAGATGTAGCCACCGAGGTGCGCGGCCAGTCTATTCCCTTCTTCTACCGCGACAGCAGC